>CANGVB010000504.1 GCA_947456995.1 Bryobacteraceae bacterium
CCGCGTCATGTCCCACGAGGGCACGACATGTTGCGGCTCGACGTTCTTGCCCTTGCCCACGCTGAACTTCTCTACAATCTGCTTGGTGGCCGGGTCATAAACCCACACCGTGTTGTCACGTGTATGTGGGATGTAGATTCTCGAGGGGTAACGCTGAACGCCCGGCTTGAATTTGCCGGGCGTCGTCTCGGAATAAATATTCTTCGGGTTAATAACCGGGGGCATCTGCGCGTACAGCGCAAACGCCCCGATCATCAGGATTGTCAATCGCATGGACTACTCTTTCGGTGCAGTTGTTTCGGTTGAGTCTGCGGCTACTTCGTCAGATTCAGGAATCACACCAGCGCTAGCCACCTTGTCGCCTTCGGCAATGTTCACCAGCTTGACGCCCTGAGCGCTGCGTCCAGACTGGCGGATGTCAGCTGAATCGATACGGATAATCTGGCCGTCCTTCGTGATAATCATCACGTCGGAATCTTCAGTTACCGGCATCGTTGCCACAACCTTGCCTGTCTTCTTGGTGACCTTCATGTTGATCACACCCTTGACGGCGCGGCCGGAGTGACGATAGTCGGTGAGCTTGGTGCGCTTACCCATACCGTTTTCGGAAATGGCGAGCATCAATGCGCTCTCATCCACGACTTCAGCAGAGATCAGGTAATCGTCCTTCTCCAGCTTCATCGCGATGACACCGCGAGCCTGACGGCCCATCGAGCGAACTTCTTCTTCATCGAAGCGAACGGCCATGCCTTCGAGCGATGCGAGGAAGATCTGATTCTTGCCGTTGGAGATCTTGGCCGAAATCAGTTCATCGTTGTCGTCAAGCGTGCAGGCGATGATGCCGCGTGCCATCGGGTTGTCGAAGTCGGTCAACTCGGTACGCTTAATCACGCCGTGCTTGGTCACCATCACGATGAACTTGTCGGCAGTGAAATAACGCACCGGCAGGAAGGCCTTTACTTCTTCGTCCGGCTGCAGGTTGATCAGCCCGTTGATGTTCTTACCCTTTGAGATCGTACCGGCATCGGGGATGTTGTAGACCTTGAGCCAATAAACACGGCCCTTTGAGGTAAAGATCAGCAGGTAGTCGTGGGTTGAGGCAATGATGAGGTGTTCCACCACATCTTCGGCTCTGGTGCCCATGCCGATACGGCCCTTGCCGCCCCGGGTCTGTCTGCGATAGGTATCGACGCTGGTGCGCTTGAGGTAGCCGCCGCGTGAAACGGTGACGGCCATGTCTTCTACCTGCACCAGGTCTTCGATATCGATATCGCCAGAGTCTTCCACGATCTGGGTGCGGCGCTCATCGCCGAACTCTTCGATCACTTCGCGGAATTCCTTGGTGATCAAAGCCTTCAGTACAGATTCGCTGCCGAGGATCTCGAGGTACTCGGCGATCCTTCGCTGGATCTCTTCCAGTTCATCGAGGATCTTCTGCTGTTCCATGCCGGTGAGGCGCTGGAGTTGCAATTCGATGATGGCTTGAGCCTGGCGTTCGGAGAATTCAAATTCGGCAATGATCGTGTCGCGAGCTTCACGCGGGCTCTTCGCGGCGCGGATCAATTCAATCAGGCGGTCGAGATTGTCGAGTGCCTTCTTGAAGCCAATCAAGATGTGTTCGCGGTCGCGAGCCTTACGCAACAGGAAGTCGGTACGGCGGCGCACCACTTCTTTGCGATGCTCGATGAAGAGCTTCAGGATTTCGAGCAACTGCAGTTCACGCGGCTGGCCGTTGACGATGGCGAGCATAATCGCGCCAAAGTTGGTCTGCATCTGCGTCATCTTGTAAAGCTGGTTCAGGATGACTTCGTGATGCTCACCGCGCTTGAGTTCCAGCACGATGCGCATGCCTTCGCGGTCGCTCTCGTCGCGTACGTCAGAGATGCCGTCGATCTTCTTTTCGTTAACCAGCGCAGCGATGTCTGTGATCAGCTTCGCCTTGTTCACCTGATACGGAATCTCGGTGATGATGATGCTCTCGCGGTCTTTGCCGAGCTTTTCGGTAAAGGCCTTGGCACGCATCTTGATCGACCCGCGCCCACGCGAATAGCAATCAAAGATACCGGCGCGGCCCAGAATCAAACCACCAGTGGGGAAGTCCGGCCCAGTGATGATGTTGAGCATTTCCGCCATCGTGATCTTCGGATTCTCAAGCATCGCGATCAACCCGTTCATCACTTCCGTCAGGTTGTGAGGCGGGATGTTGGTAGCCATGCCGACGGCAATGCCGCCAGAACCATTGATCAACAGATTCGGGATGACGGTCGGAAGAAACTCGGGCTCGACTTCGGAGTCGTCAAAGTTCGGCTTGAAATCTACCGTTTCCTTGTCGATGTCGTCCATCATCATGCTGCGGATCTTGGACAGGCGCGCTTCGGTATAACGCATGGCTGCCGGCGGGTCGCCGTCGACAGAACCAAAGTTACCCTGGCCATTGATCAACGGGTAGCGCAGCGAGAAGGGCTGCGCCATGCGCACCAGCGCGTCATAAACAGCGCCTTCACCGTGCGGGTGATACTTGCCGAGAACGTCGCCGCAGACACGGGCGCACTTGCGTGGCGGCCGGTTCCAGCTGAGGCCCATCTCGTTCATCGAATAGAGAATGCGGCGGTGCACGGGCTTCAAGCCGTCGCGCACGTCGGGCAAAGCACGCCCGATGATTACGCTCATCGCGTAATCAAGATAAGAACGCCTCATCTCATCTTCGATATTTATCGGGATGTGATTCTTTGGATTCTCGCCCTGTGGAAGCGTAGATTTAGGGTCATTGCCGCCCGGATCTTTACCGCCCGGGCCCTGTGGGTTTTCCGTATCGTTTGCCAACCCGCTATTTTAGCATTTTGGCGTTTGTTTATCAGGGTTTAGAATACGTTTGGATGCTGCCGCTTTTCTTACTGCTCCTCGCCCAAGCTGACCTCTATGAGCGGGGCGGGGAATTCCTGCGTGCAGGCAAGCTGGCCGAGGCCGAAAAGGCCTATCGAGAACACCTGAAAACGCATCCGAATCACGTTGAAGCCCTCGCCAATCTTGGCTCCGTTCTCTCGCGAAAAGAAGACTTCCCCCAGGCCATTGTGCAGTTTCAGAAAGCTCTTGCCTTGCGCCCTACGCTGGCCCCGCTGCACCTCAATCTCGGTCTTGCCTACTTCAAGACTCGAGACTGGGCGCGTGCCGTCTCCGAGTTCGAACAATTCCTCAAAGCCCAGCCCGGCCATCGACAGTCCATGCAGTTGCGAGCATTGTCTTTGTTTGAGCTCGAGCGCTACAACGAGGCATCAGACGCCTTTGAAGCCCTGTTGCCCGGCGACGCCAGCATTCAGCTTGGCCTCGCAACTGCTTACCTGCGTAGTGATCGTGTTGCCCAGGCCCAGAAGATTCTTGGGCCGCTGCTGGAACAAGGCAACTCGCCGGAAGTGCTGCTTACCGTCGGGCAGGCTCTCTTGGCCGAAGAGCGTTTTGACGAGGCAATGACAACGCTTCTGAAGGCACGCGAACTCTCGCCCAAGCTGCCAACCCTGGGGCTTCACATCGGTGCAATCCACTGGCGCAAGAAGCAAAACGCCGAAGCCGTCGCCGAGTGGCGCAATGAGCTTAAGGCCCACCCGGACAAGCCGGAAGCGCAATTTACTCTCGGGGCCGCCCTCGCGATGACCGGCGGCGATAAGATTGAGGCGGAACGTCTCCTGCGAGCCAGTCTCGCCAGGAAGCCAAAACACGCTAGGGCTAATTACCAATTGGCCAAGCTGGTCTGGCAAAAGAACAGAAGTGTGGAGGCTGTGACTTGTCTC
>CANGVB010000505.1 GCA_947456995.1 Bryobacteraceae bacterium
CAGGGCAAGGCCTGAGGGAGCGCCCTGCAACGGGATGGCAGGCTCTTCGACGAAAGACCTGGCCTGCAACCGGAAGCGCTTCAGGTTTTGGTTCTGGCCACCGCCGACATAAAGCCGATTGCCGTCACTTGAGAAGGCTACACCAACAAAGCTGTCGCCGAGACTCAGGGTCTGGATCAGTTTTTGTGACGACATCTCGATCAGGTGGAGGGCTCGGGGAGCAAAGTTGGAGCCAGTAACTGCGGCCAGCCAGCGCCCGTCCGGGCTGAGGGTCATGCCAAGTGGCCGGTCGTTGACTTCGATGGAGGTTCCGGCGGGAGTGAGCATCTGGCCAGTAGGGATGAGATAGCTGCCGTCAGGCTGGCGGCCCGGCTGGATCACAACAATGGCAGCTGTGGTGAGGAGGGCAAGGATCAGGATTGGCAGGTAGCGCATCGAAAGGAAGGCTAACACGATTCATAAAGGAAACGGGCTGGCCAGGACGAATCCTGAGCCAGCCCGTTTTCACAGTAAGTGAGCAAAGATTAGTTAGAAGCAGGCTTCTTTTCCATCTTGTCCATCTTATCCATTTTGTCCATCTTGTCTTTCTTCTTGCCCTTCTTCTCCATCTTGTCCATCTTTTCCATCTTGTCCATTTTGTCCTTCTTTTCCATCTTGTCCTGGGCGAAGGAAGCGGCCGAGAGAGCCAATACTGAGAGCAATGCGATTGTTTTGATCATTTTGATAAATACCTTTCGTTTCTTTAGAGAGCCGCGTACCAGTCGTAGCCTTTGTTGGCCCAATAATCGGCCGGCCGCTGAGCTGTAAATTGAATTGTTCCGATGCGTTTGATGTTCTTGATCCCGTACTTGACGGGAATCACTAACCTCAGGGGTGCACCATGTTCGGAAGTGAGCGGTTGACCGTTCATCTCCCAGGCCAATAGCGTCTGCGGGTGCAGCGCGCTTTCCAGATCCAGCCCCACGAAGTACGACTTGTCGGGGGTGGTTAAACTCACATATTCGGGCGCTTGGGGCGGAGCGATGTGGCGGAGTGGTGTACCTGACCAATGGACCACTTCGCTCCAACCTTCCACGCACATCAGCTCGGTCGTCATCTCTACCCGAGGTAATGACTTCACTTCTTCGAGAGACATCGATCTGGCCGGTAGGCCAGGAGCCTCAATCTTCAAAGACCAATCTGTAAGTTCTTCATCGAGGCCAACATTACCGTTGGCTCTGGGTTCGCGGGCGCGGTCTCGAGGGAAGGTGGGGGCTTCGCGCCGGGCACCGAAGAGCTTTCTGGTAAGCCCTTCATTGAATTCATGCGGGGATATCTTAAGAAGCTGGCTCAAACCACCGACGACGGCTGCTCCGGCGAGTCCGAATTTCAGGAATGCTCTTCGATCGTTATTCATTGCCAGTCACCATTGCCTTGAAGTTTTTCCAGCCTGCGCGAATTACCTGTGCGACGTGCATTCCAAAGAAAGCGACGTAGCCGACTGTCAGAAGAAAGTGGATCAGCCTGGCATTTGGGTAGCCGCCAAAGAGTTGAGTCAGGAAGGAGAGCTGAACAGGCCGGTAGATTGCGAGGCCACTTAGAAGCGAGCCCACGCCCATCAGCACCACTCCGGTGTAGGCAATCTGCTGGGCAGCGTTAAACTTCGCAGGCGGCAGCGGTTCTTTTCTGATTCCCAGATCATGGAGCACCACTTGAAAGGCTTGCTTCAAGGCGTCATGCCCTGGTACCAACTCTCTCCACTCACCGCTAACGATGGTGTAGCTGACGTAACAAATTCCGTTAATTGCAAAGAACCACATCAGCAGGAAGTGGTAGCTCATCCCCTCGGCAAGCCGGAAGGTGAGATGGGCTTTTTCATAGAACCACTCGGGGAACTGGAAATACTCATCGTTGGCCCAGTAGATGATCATCCCGCTCCAGATCATCAAGCTGAGGATGGGGAAATTCAGCCAGTGAAACCAGCGGATGGCCAGAGGATGTTTCGGTCGTGGTTCAGTATGTGTCAATCGTTTGCCTGTACGAGAGACACTTCGCGGCCGAAGGCCTTTTGGTTACGGTCGATTGAAAATTAAGGTCTGTTCTTGCGATTTTGCGCAAAGAGCCATTGAGGGAATGCGGGGTCCTGATAGGCCCGGTCCCAGGAGTTGTGGTTGACGCCGGCATACTCTGAGTAGCGCACAGAACTGCCAATTTTCTGGAGGGCAGCGACCATTTGCCTCGATTGCTCTACCGGGACGGTGGGGTCTGCGTCACCGTGATAGACCGAGATGGGAAGCGTGGGGCCAATTTTGGCTGCTGCCTCTTCGAAGCCAACCGTGGGGATTCCTTCCCAGGACGCCGAGCTTGTTTTGGAGGGTTCGATTCGCCCACAAACAGCTGCGAGGGCAGCAAAGCGGGCCTGCGCGCTCATCGCCAGATACCAGGCGCCGGCTGCTCCCTTCGAAAGTCCGGTGAGGTATTGGCGATCCGGGTCGATGGAAAATTCTGCCATTGTCGCATCGAGGGCTGCCAAGGCAAGGGTTTGCCACTTGGGGTCGATCCAGGGCCGCTCAGGAACAGATTGGGGCATCACAACCAGGGCGGGGAAGCGCTCTGGCCGGAGACGTATTGCCTGCGGAAGGCCGATGGCTGTTTGCTTGATGCCGTCGGTGCCAGACTCACCGGCTCCGTGAAGAAAGAGAATGACGGGCCACTTCCATTGAGGTGTGTAGTTTGAAGGAACGTACACCGAGTAGGGTATGCCTGCGTTGCGATTCAGAAAGCCAGTTTCCATAGACACTGCGTATCGTACTACTCGACGCGTTTGCGTTGCTGGATTTCCCAGTAATGCCAGATCAAGCCAACCGCAAGCCAGGACGCACCGTAGAGTTTGGAAGTGGTGGAGAGATTCCACCACAAGAATCCACAAATGAGAAAGCCAGTGGCAGCCATAGCCTTGGCTGGCAGGGATGCGCCGCGTTTGAGGGCTGCCAGATTCACGCCCATGAAACCGATGAAGGCACCAAAGTTCAACAATTCAGCTCCGCTCTGATAGCTGAGCAGAAAGCTTCCTACGAGGGCTGAGCCGCCGATCAGGGCCACGTTTCTTGCAGGGATTCCGGAAGCAGGGTGGATGTAGGAGAAGAAGTTTCTGGGCAGCGTGCCTTCACGCCCCATGCCGTACATCAGACGGGCACCGGCGAGAACCCCTCCGGAACCGGAGCCAACGGTAGCGAGGATGAGCGTGAGGTTTACGATCTGGAAGAACCAGGGGCCGCCGGCGCGTCCAGCGATGTGAACGTAAGCGGTGTCGATGTCAGGAAGAGTTTCACCATAGGGCCAGACAATCTGCGCCGCATAAGATTCCACCGCGCTTAGAATTCCGATGATCAGGCAGACCAGCACCGTGCCCCGGAGGATGTTCTTGCGCGCATCGATTACTTCTTCACCCAGGGTGGAAATGCCATCGAAGCCGATATAGGTGAGCACTGCGAGGCTGGTTCCGGCTGAAACGGCGGTGAGTGAAAATGTTTTGGGGTCGTAGAAGGGCCTGGTGAGATCGGCGAGTGAAGTTGCCGGTTGAGCTAGAAAATAGCGGGCCGAGAAGTAGAGCATGGCAAGGATCACTAGACCCATTGCGAAGGTGAGGATCTTGTTGGTACGGGCGGTAGCCTGGATGTTTCGCAGATTGAACCAGGTGAAGAGCCCGGCGAAGGCAATCCTGTAAAGTTCTTCGGGGATGCCCGAGAATACGTTGGTCATGGCGCGGGCGCACCAGATCGTGCAGATCACAGGATTGAGG
>CANGVB010000506.1 GCA_947456995.1 Bryobacteraceae bacterium
CCAAAGCCCGGAGTGTGGCTCGCGGGTCACCACCCGCGAGGCGCACGGCAGCCGTGATCAGCGAAATTGCACGTCATACGCCGAAGAGATACTGGCCCACTGGCTAACCGCAGAAATCGGCAAAGGCTTCGACGCAAATAATCTCCAGCTCCTGCCTTTGTTTTGTGAGACCTTCCGAATTCGCGACGCACTGCGTCGCGAATTGAGTTGGGCATATTATCGAAGCCTATTCGAAGTAGAAGACGCAATTATGCGTGTATGGCACGCCGCTAAAGCAGCCTCAGACCTCAATCCCAACAGCCCGCATCAGTGCAATCGCATTCGAATGCGTAACCACCCCAGGCTGCATCTTGTAATCAAAACGCATCGTGCCATCAATGAGCTGATCCTCAAAGTGCACATTAGCCGCACGAGGCCCCAGATCCTCAACAATGTGCGTCAAGGCCAGATCATGCGTACTGGTAAAGCCAATCGACCCACGTTCCACCAACCCCTTCAAAATCGCGGCCGCACCAATCCGCCGGTCATGCGAGTTGGTCCCGCTCAATACTTCATCGATGAGAAACAATACCGGGGTATCCCCGGCCGCCTTCTGCATAATGTCCCGCAGCCGCAGAATCTCCGCGTAGAACCGCGAAGTATTCCCCTGCAGCGAATCATGCGTTGAGATAGAAGCCCCCAGCGCCAGCGGACTGATCTTGAGACTCTTCGCCCGAACCGGCGCGCCAGCCTGCGCCAGCACTGCATTGATCCCAACAGTCCGCATAAGAGTACTCTTGCCTGACATATTCGACCCGCTAACCACAAAGACCCGGGTGGGATGCCCGAGCGTAATGTCGTTTGAAACTGCCTGTGCCCGAGGCATCAACGGATGCGTCAGCTCAGTCGCAATGAATGTAGGCCCATCAGTCGTAAACTCCGGAAAGACATCCGTAGGGTTCTCATACTGGTAATTGGCAAGCGAACTCAGCGCTTCAATCTCCCCCACTGCATCCAGCCAACGCCGCATTGCCGTGCCCGATTGCTTGCGCCAGTCCTCAAGCGCAAACGCCAGGTGCAAATCATAAAGCACTAGCGGCCCCAGCAGCCGCACCAAAAAGTGATCCCGAGAATCAGCCAGCTCCATCCAGCGGCGCAACTGCGCAATCCGTTTCGAAGGAGGCAAACCATCGACATCCAGTTGCGCCCGCAGCGCAACCAGCCGCGCACACTGAAACTGCTCCGCCTCAATCCGCGCCAGCACCGCAGACAACAGCGCCACCTCATGAGCCGCCCCTTCGGCACCTTCCAGCACATGATGAATCTCGTAGCGATAACGCCACACAATCGAACCGCTCACAATCGCAATCGAGAGATAGTAAATCCGCAAATAAGGAAGCTCAGCCCCAAGCACATCGGCAATCAGCGCCAGCGCCCCGGTGGCACCAAGCAAACCAAGAAAGCGATAAAGCGGCCGCGAAGCCTCGGCCAGTTTCGTAAACGCTGCCTCTCCCCAATCAGCAAGCAAAGTGGCCCGCAACTGCCGCGGATTCCCTGCCCCAATCACGGCCAGATCCTCACGCAGATCGAGCTTCGGCGACAACTCACGAACCGCCTCCTGCCGGGCTGCAATCGTATTCAAATCAGCCGGCGCAAGCAGCCACCCGGCGAGAGTCGATTCCCCTAAGCGGGTTCGCGCCTGGCAAAGCAACTCAAACAGTGAAGCCCGCCCAAACAGATCCAGGTCATTAGCAAACAAATGCTCTGCCGGAACATGCGCTTCCCCCGTCGTCCCACGCCCGGCCCAATTCCCCTGGATGCGGTCCAGCGCCTGTTCATAGTAAGCAATGGCGCGCTTGAATCGCTCGAGCCTGTCTGCAATAGCCTGAAGCCGGATTCCCACCACGACAAAAAGAAGGGCGCAGCCGCCGACAACCCACCACTGCCCGTACCAGCCGGCAACCAGTGCCGCGACAACAATCAGCAGCCTGAGATTCCCGAAGCGGGCCGCCTGGTCGTCCGCCTCTTTCCATGACCTGCGGCGCTGCTCCAGACGTTCTTCGTACATACTTTGATTCTCCCAGAAGCCTCAGGCTGAGATCGAATTTGCTTTTGCGAGAATTGCTGCGCGTACTTGAGGGTCCTTTGCCGCGTCTGAGGCGGATACAAGCAACGCCGCCAATTTCGGATGGGCACGCGGGGAAAGAATCGGGACAAATATGTCGAAGGTTTGCAGCTGGCTGTCTAAGTCTTCGAGCGGGCAATTCGGAAGCAGCGCTGCGAGGGTCTTGAGCACCTCGGGGATCTCAGTATCCCCAAGCAAGACACGCGGAGCGTCCAACTATGCCAGCCCTTCCAGTTCAGTGGCAAAGGCCTTGGCCTGAGCCGAATCCGGCATGGCAATGAAGATCGTGTCGTCCCCCGCAATCGTACCCACCACATTCGGGTAGTCTTCGGTATCGAGAGCAATCGCCAGCGACATCGCGTGGCCCGGCGAGGTGCGGATCACAACCAGGTTTTGCGCGGCCACGGCTGAGGTCATAAACTCGCGGGCAAGCGAAAGAAACTTCGGAGTCGGGTTGCCGAGATCGGCATAGCCCTGAGCGGTCTTCACCAGCCCAAGCTCTCGAATGTCGCGAGACAGGGTTACTTGGGTTGCGTCAAACGAACGGCGCTTGAGGAGCTGCGCAAGCTGTTCTTGCGTGTGTACCTCTTCCTCGCGAATGAGCTTGAGAATCTGCTGGTGGCGCTCGCTCTTGTTCATAGTTTCTCGAGACGGGCCTGAGCCTCACGCAGTGCAGCAGCTACGCTCTGCGGCGCTGTACCACCAGGCACCACACGCGTCTGCATGCCGTGAAGGGGGTCCTTCAGGATAAAGACAAAGTCGGGAGGGAAGTGCGGGTCAAAGGCATGCAGCTCTTCGGCAGTAAAGCTGGCCGGATTCTTGCCCGTCTTGATGCCGTGCAGCACGAGTCGCCCTGCCAACTTATGCGACTGATGAAAGGGCAAGCCGGCCCGCGACAAAGCCTCGGCAATGTCGGTTGCGACTACCCACGATTCCGCGCAAGCCTTCTCTGGAATTTCGGGCTTGATGGTAACGTTCTGCGCGACGATACTGGCCATGTTGAGGCAAGAGATCGTCTGATCGGCAGCGTCAAAGAGCTGCTCCTTGTCTTCCTGCATGTCGCGATTGTAGGTAAGCGGAAGCCCCTTCATCGTCACAAACAGAGCCGCGTAAGCCCCAAACACGCGACCGCACTTGCCACGGATCAATTCGAGCGAATCGGGGTTCTTCTTCTGCGGCATCAGGCTCGAGCCAGAGGTGACACCATCGCTCAGTTCCATCCAGGCGAACTCGTCGCTTGAATAGAGAATCCAGTCTTCGGAAAGGCGCGAAAGGTGCAGCATCACAAGATTTGCTGCATGCATGTAGTCGAGAACAAAGTCTCGATCTGCAGAGACGTCCATTGAGTTGTAGGTGATCGAGGCGAAGCCAAGATCACGTGCGATAGCGTTGCGGTCAAACGGAAAAGCGCTACCAGCCAGCGCGCCGCTGCCAAGCGGAAGCACGTTCGTCCGGGCATGCGCCTGATGCAGCCGCTCTACGTCACGAGCGAACATCTCGTAATAGGCAAGAAGGTAGTGAGGCCAAAGCACGGCCTGCGCCCGGCGCATATGCGTATAGCCGGGAATCACGGCTTGTGGGTACTTGTTGGCGAGCTTCAGTAGTTCAGCCATCAACGACTTGGTTGCGGCAATGGTGGTCTCAATCGTCGACCGCAGCCAGAGCCGCGTATCGA
>CANGVB010000507.1 GCA_947456995.1 Bryobacteraceae bacterium
CGGATACACGATTTAGTTCTTGCAATTGGTTTTGGGTGGTGCTAGATTTCCAGCATGTGCTAGAAAACTAGCATGTTCTTATGAACGAAACGCTGAGCCGCCGCGAGCGGCAAATCATGGATGTGTTGCACCGGCTGGGGCAGGCTAGTGCGGCCGATATTGAGGCGGAGTTGCCGGATGCGCCGAGTTATTCGGCGGTGCGGGCGCATTTGCGGACTCTTGAGGAGAAGGGGCATTTGCGGCATGAGGTGGAGCAGTTGCGGTATGTGTACTTTCCTACAGTGAACCCGGAGCGGGCGCGGAAGTCTGCGGTGCGGCATTTGGTGGATACCTTCTTTGGCGGGTCGCCTGCGGATGCAGTGGCGGCGTTGATTGATCCGAAGTCGGCGAAGCTGAAGAAGGCGGATCTGGATCGCCTGGCGCAGTTGATAGAGGAGGCCCGGCGATGAGCTCGGGAGTTTGGACGCTGGCGCTGCAGAGCGTCGTATTGATTGCAAGTGCCTGGGGTGTGACGCGTCTGCTGCGGCGGCAGAGCGCGGCGGTGCGGCATCATGTTTGGACACTTTGTTTGGGCTTGTTGCTGGTGCTGCCGTTCTGGCCCGAGGCGAGTGTGGTGGTGACTGAGATCCCGGTGGCGGCTGAAGTGACTCGGATCGTGGTGAGGCCAGATGAGATGGTGAGGGCGCAGGTGGATTGGATGTGGTGGGTGTGGATGTTTGGTGTTGTTTTGCTTGCAGGGCGAGAGCTGGCATCGCAGCTTCGTGGGGAGTGGTTGCGGCGGCGGGCGACCAAGACTGTGGATGGGTATGCATTGAGCCCGGATCTGGCTGTGCCTGCCGTGTGTGGGTTGTGGCGGCCGACGGTGTTGTTGCCAGAGGAGGCGATGGAGTGGGAGGCTGGACGCGTGGCAGCGGTGCTGGCGCATGAGCGCATGCATGTGCTGCGGGGGGATTTGTGGTGGCAGTTGCTGGGGCGGGTGTCGTGTGCGGTGTACTGGATGAATCCGCTGGTGTGGGTGGCTGCGCAGGCGCAGAGGGTGGAGTGTGAGCAGGCTTGTGATGATGGCGTGGTGTTGGCTGGTGTGGCGGCGACGGATTATGCCGAGCATCTGGTGGCGATTGCGCGTGGCTTGAATAACGAACCGATTCTGGAAGGAGGCCTTTCGATGGCCAAACAATCTACTTTGGAGCAGCGGCTGCGTGCGTTGCTCGACCCGTTGACTTCACATCGACCGCTGTCGCGGGGGATGTTGGTGGCGAGTTTTGTGTTGAGCTTGGTGATGCTTGCGCCAGTGGCGGGGTTGAAGCTGATCGCGCAGACGGACTCGGGTGTGTTGCGTGGAGTGGTGAGAGACGCCAGTGGCGCGAAGGTTGCGGGGGCGAAGGTTGCAGTTCAATTCCAGAATCCCGGGTCTGAGGGGCGTGTCGAGTTAACCAGGACGGATGCGGCTGGAGAGTTTCGATTTCCTGAATTGCCCTATGGGTTTTACTTTGTGCGGGTAGAGAAAGAAGGCTTTGCCATGGATGCGTATCCGTGGCGGCGGCTGGAAGGCGTGAAAGACAAGAATGAACCGCTGGTGTTTACGCTTAGTGTGGGAGGGAGCCGCGAGACGGTGAATGTTAGCGGGACGATGGCGAGCCCGACACGGATTCGGATTGGCGGTAATGTGCAAGCCGCAAAGCTCGTGAATCGGGTGGCGCCGCTTTACCCGGTGGATTGCAAGAAGGAAGGGGTCTCGGGGATTGTATTGCTGAGTGTAGTGATCAGTAAGGATGGTGATGTGCTGAGCCTTGAGCCGGTGAATCAGTTGGTGGATTCGCGATTGAGGGATGCGGCGGTGAGTGCTGTGAAGCTGTGGCGGTATCAACCGACGCTGCTGAACGGGAATCCGGTTGAGGTTACTACTCAGATTGAAGTGAACTTTACTCTGCTGCCGTGAGACTTCTTCTGCTGGTTGCGGTTTTGCTGGTGGCGGGTTGCCAGAAGAGGCGGACTCTGGTGGTGGAGGGGGCTGCTTTTCGACTGGTGAATGGACAGCTGTTGCCACCGCCGGTAGCTTCTGGAAGTGGCGTTGTTGCCTTTGATCTGCCGCGGGTGAAGCAGGGCTGCGGGCCGGGGCGGGTGGAGATGAAGGTGCCGGCCATCGACGCAGATTATGGTGATTTGCTTGAGGGGCCGATTGAGTTGGCTCGGCGTGGATGTGTGGATGCTTCGGTTGCGTTGCAGATGCGAAGGGTGTTGCGGGAGTCTGTGCCGATGCGGCCGAATTCGGGGTTGTATGCGACTTATGGATACAGGCCGGGCGTGTCTGTGGTGGAGTTGAGGGCGGGGGTTCGGTTGAAGATGGTGCGGGCATTGTTTGACAAGCCGGTGGAGCAGCGAAGTTCGTCAATTGATGGGTACACGGGGCTCAAGACGGAGATCTACGATTGCGAGGAGGATGGCCGCAGGTTTGTCTCGATTGGCAAGCTGGCGGGGGCGCGGAGAGTGTATCGATTCCTGATGTTGACGCATTATGTGAAGGCGGGGGTGAGCCGGTCTGCGGTGTTGCTGGGGGCGGATCGATTGAGTGAAGTGGAGGAGATGGAGCGGAGGTTGAAGGCAAATCCTGGAGAGGCTTGCCCTAAGGTGAGGGCTGGCCGGCGGAGTGTTTGTGTGGCTTTTGATGGGGAGGTGACGGTGTCGCCGGAGGTGCTGGTGACAGTGAACGGAGAGAAGAAGGCGCTGGCGTGGGGGACGACGGTGAAGATGGTGGCGGGGGGCGCTAAAGAAATTACGCTGCGCAGGCTCTGGATGGAGAAGCTGCGCAGCGTTGAGATTGAGGCCGACCTGGAGACCGTGGGGACCACGATGCTGGTGGGCGGGGATGTGGTGGAGTTCCGTTAGGCCTTGACCTTCATGGCGATCGGGTCCCACTGGACCTGGCGCTTTTCGAAGTAGCTCATGTTGCTAAGCAGGGCCGGGGCTGCGGCGCGGAGGCCGAAGGTGGCGTCTTCTACTACCGGGCGGTTGTTGCGGATGGCGTCGATGAAGTTGGCGTGGTGTGCGTATTGCTCCGTGTAGCCAGCAGGTAGCTTGTAGCTGTAGCTGGTGGAGGGGCGCATTGAGTCGGCGCTGGGCTTCTGGTCGGGATACTTCTTCGAGTACTCGCTCAGGAAGTTGTCGCGGACGTGCTTGGGGAAGGGCTGGAGGTCGTAGCCGGGACGGGCTTCTCGTGGGGTCGAAGTGACTGTGAAGCCGCTGGAGACATCGAGAGTGATGTAGCCTTCGGTTCCTACGAAACGGAAGCTCTGGCCGCCGCCGGTGCCGGCTTCGAAGTTCACACGAAGGGTGATCTGGTGTGCGCCGTGCTTGTCGGTCTTGGGGTAGTCGTAGAGGCCGATCATGAGATCGGGTACGTCGCGGCCGTCGTTCCAATAGTAAGTACCGCCGGAGGCGAAGACGCGCTCTGGGCCATTAGAATCCATGACGTAGTGGATGCCGCTGAAGAGGTGGACGAAGAGGTCGCCGGCGATGCCTGTGCCGTAATCCTGGTAGTTGCGCCAGCGGAAGAGGCGGATGGGTTCGAAGGGGCGCTTCTTGGCCGAGCCGATGAAGGTGTCCCAGTCGACGGTCTTGGGTGAGGCGTCGTAGGGGATGACGTACTGCCAGGAGCCCAATGCTGAGTTGCGATCGTAGAAAGCTTCGATCATGCGGATTTCGCCGATTTTGCCTTCTTTGATGACTTCGCGGAGGCGGCTGTAGAGGATTGAGCTGACGCGCTGAC
>CANGVB010000508.1 GCA_947456995.1 Bryobacteraceae bacterium
ATATGGGGAAGTCTCAACTCGAATCGAAATCAGCGACCAGGCGCTTGGGGTATTTCTGGTAAATGCTCGAGGGTCGGCGGCGGTCCTCAATCAGGATTCCAGTCTCAATTCGCCGTCGAATCCGGGAGTGCGTGGCCAGGCGGCAGTACTGTTCGCTACCGGCCTTGGTGCCGTGAGTGTGCAGCCTGGCGGCTTGAGCACAACTAACGCACCAGTGCGGGTTGTCGTCAACGGAAGAGAACTGACCCCATTTTTCTCAGGCCTCGCACCAGGCTTTATCGGGCTCTATCAGGTGAACTTCACTCTGCCAGCGAATCTTCCGCCCGGATTGGATCAACAAGTACTACTCCGTTCGGCTGGCTTGGATTCAAATCCGGGTTTGATTTCGATTCGTTAATCTTTCTATGTGGGGAGCGTAATATCTGTGTCGCAAATCGGTGCCAGGTGTGTCAAATTGACTCAATTCCGTGCCCGAAACGGATCTAACTCAAGCGCTTTCAAACAGTTGCTGAGATTTTTGCTTGACTAGGGGCTTGGCATTCTGATAATAGTGGTATGTCTGCAAAGAGACAGGCGGCTTTCATCACAGCGACGTGGATCCCGCGAGCACAGAATTTATAGTTTCAAAGAAGTCGCTTCGGCTTGGAGTCGTAGTTTAGTTTGAGTCGTAGTACAAAAGCTGTAACAAGAGGCTCAGGTTGAAAAAGAACTTCCATCAATTCAAAAATAAGACAACACTTCACAAGGAGAAGGATTAATGTCGCATTTCCGTAAAATGCTTTTCGCCGCTGCGGCCGTTGCTTCCTTTATTGGATCCAGCAACACTGCTAGCGCGCAACCTTTCGTCTGCAATACCAGCTTTTCGCCCCTCGTCGTTCGCGTCGAAGGTCTCCGTGAGCTCGTAGGCGATATCGTAATCACCTGCACCGGTGGTGCCTCAATCGGCACCCCGTCAACCCCCGCTGGCCCCGTCACCAACCCGATCAACCAGGCACCTTACAACGGTATCGTTGCTGCTCCGATCGTTGGCGGCACCAACATCACCAACCCCACTGTTCCCGCGATCAACATCTCGGTAACGGTAACCGGCACCCGCATCACCAACCGCATCTTCGGTTCCAGCAATCTCACCGATGCACTTTTGTTCATCGATGAGCCTGTGAATCCGACCAGCGGCGCAAGCACTGCTCAGCAGAACCCCTGCCTCCGCACTGGCAGCACTGTTGGTACGGCCGGTGTTTGCACGGGTCAGAGCTACTTCTTCGCAAACGGAATTGCTGTTGGATCTGGTTATCCCTCAACGATCGTGAACGAAGCAGAAACTGAAGCTCGTCCGCTCAATGTTTACCAGGCCCAGTATGGCGTCGGCGGCGGCTTTGCTCCTAACGAGCAGACCATCACCTTCGTCGGTGTGCCAGTGGTGCAGCCCGGAACCTTCACCGGTGCCCTGTCGCGCGTTTACCGCATCAAGAACATCCGTGTTCAGGTTGCCAACGCATTCCAGGTCAACGGTCAGATCCAGGCCTTCATCTCGATCCAGAATCCTCCTGCAAACCTCGTGCTCAACAATGCTCAGGGTGTAGTTGGCTTCGTACAGCGCGGTCTCTTCTTTGACACCGTATCTGGCGGACCCTACGCTCAGTGCTTGGGTTGGAACGCAACCAGCAGCGGCGGCTACCCCACGGAAGCTGCTTCGACCTTTGGTCGTCTCACTGCAACCGGCGCTCTCCGTTTCACGGAAGCTTATGGTGTTTCGTTCAAGCGTCGCGGATTCGGTGCCAACATCGACGTGTATGACTCCCAGTTCAACCAGTTCGTAGCTACGGATGGCCTCTCCGGTCAGTCCGATCCTACCCGTAACTACAACAACGAATCTGGCTTCTACAACCGCCGCTACCCGACCACGAACAACCTGCAGAGCGTAGGTATCGCTTCAAACGGTACCCGCCTCCGTGCTCGCTTCTCTGGTATCCCTGCTCAGGTCCGTCTCTACGTATCTGCACAGCCTGTTACCACGACTGCGACCGGTTGCAGCACCTCGACGGGCGCAAACGCAATCCCGACCCAGAACGGCGCATCGATCTGCATCGGTCAGGGTACTGAAGTTGGAAACGCAGCATTCGCAGTATCTGGCACCAACGCTGACGGCGTAGTTGAAGGCTTCACCGCCAACACTTCTTACGTCTTCAACGCAAGCACCAACGCTCTTGTACAGGGCTCCCAGGCTTGCGGTTGGGGTGGTTGCACCGGTGTAGCTTATGGCTCGCTGACCAAGACCGTACAGATGATCCGTGTTGCAACTGCTGCTGATGGCACAGGCACCTTCTTCTGGGAAGTTCTCCGCGCCGATGACAACGTCATCGATCGCTTCGACTTCCTCGTTGCAGTGGCCTTCCCGCCCACCACCAGCATCGTGACCGATGCCAACACCTCCGTTGTGGCCAACGTTTCGGGCAACTATGCTCCGATCGCAGCCACCGGTGGCAACGGCTATCCTTCGATCCCGAGCTTCGTGCTGACCCAGCCCGAAGAACTGCGTCCGATCTTCACCATCACCAACTGCGCCACGAACCTCCTCTATCCGTTCGTTAGCAGCGTGACTGGCTTCAACACCGGTATCGCAGTAGCCAACGCTTCGAAGGACCCCTTCGGCACCGTAAACGAAACCGGCATCTGCCGCGTGTTCTTCTACGGCACCACCGCTGGCGGTGGTATCGACCCGACTCCCCAGTCGTTCAGCAAGTCTGTTCCCTCGGGCCAGGTCGCTACCTTCAACCTGCTCTTCGGTAATCCTGACTACGGTATCCAGCCCGTCGTTGGCTTCCAGGGCTACATCATCATCTCGTGCAACTTCCGCTGGGCACACGGCTTCGCCTTCGTAAGCGATCCGTCCAACCTGCAGACTGCACACGGCTACCTCGCACTGATCCTCGATCCTGCTGGCATCCGTCGTAACACCGGCGCTTCACAGGCCGAACAGCTCGACAACTAAGCGTTGTTTAGCTTGTAAACACTTCGGGGCGGACTTCGGTCCGCCCCGATTTTATTTTTGTGAGACAAGGCGCTTCGTTGTTAAAATCTCTGTTAAAATTACAGTGCTGCGTCCTTCCATCTCTTTAGCCCTGAAGAGGAACCCCATGTATAGGCTATCTCTGTCTTTGCTGGCCACGATGACTTTCATCGCCCCAGTTTTTGCTTCCAATATAGTTGTGCTCCCCCAGGAAAACTCGGGCAACACAACCGGCTATATCTATAGCCCAGAACCATTCACCCAGATCGGCACCATTGCCGTCGACCCACTCGCCTTTGAAGCCATTTGGCATCCGAATGGCCAAAAGCTTTACGTGCTGTCGAAAAGCGTCACGAAGTCGATCACCGTATATTCGGGCTCTTCACCATACTCTGAGACCACCTCCAGATCTTTGGCAAACATATCAACGGCCAAGATCTCCCCAGACGGACGACGGTTGGTTGTCCTTTCTCAGGCCGTCCGGATTTATGACACGGCTACCGACCAGGAGATCACAGGCCTCAATACCTGCGGCGATACCAGTTGCGTACCCGTAGATGTTGACTTTTCGATTGATTCCAATCGTGCATTCATTTTGAACAGCAACGGCTCACTGGTAGCCATTAATCTTGGGAACAACTCAATTGGCAGCCGTCTGAGCATCGCCAATGGCCCTACCACCATGTTAGTTGGGCCTACCGGTTTGATCTATGTAACCGCACAGAACCGCCTTCTCGAAATTGATGGTC
>CANGVB010000509.1 GCA_947456995.1 Bryobacteraceae bacterium
GTTACGGCAATGAAAGCGGGTGCGTGGGATTATCTGACAAAACCGATTCATCCAGAGGAGTTGCAACTGATATTGGCCAGGGCGGTGGAGCATATCAGGTTAAGGCGCGAAGTAGTTTCCTTGCGGACGGTGATCAATCAGAAATACGGCTTTGAGAGCATCATTGGGCAATCACGAGTTTTGTTGGATGTGTTGGAGACGGCAATCCGGATAGCTGCGACGAACGTAACTGTACTGATTGATGGAGAAACGGGAACGGGGAAGGAACTTCTGGCGCGGGCATTGCATGCGAATAGTCTGCGGCTGGCGGGACCATTTCTGACGATCAATTGTGCAGCGATTCCCAGAGAACTGCTGGAATCGGAGATCTTCGGGCATACCAGGGGAGCGTTTACCGGGGCAGTGGCGAACAAGGCGGGTAAGGCGGAGTTGGCTGAAGGAGGGACACTGTTTTTGGATGAGATCGGAGAATTGCCCTTCGATATGCAAGCCAAAATTTTACGGCTTGTGCAGCAAGGTGAGATAGAGAAGGTAGGTTCAGGCAAGCCTACGCAAGTGGATGTGCGAATCATTGCAGCAACCAACCGGAATCTGGAGTCGATGGTGGAAAATGGGACTTTTCGTGAAGACCTGTACTACCGTCTGGCGATCATCCCTTTGCGATTACCGCCACTCCGGCAGCGCCAGGAGGATATTCCGCTTCTTGTGGACCACTTTTTTGCCAAGCTGAGGGAAAGGCACCGGAAGTTGGAACTGGAGATGCCTGAAGAAGTGCTGCGACTGTTTACGGCAGGGCATGCATGGCCGGGCAACATTCGAGAGGTGGAGAATGCGGTGGAGCGGGCAGTAGTGCTCGCGCAAGGAACGGCAATTGCGGTGCGCGATCTGCCCGAGGTGCTTCAAAAGCAACGAAGCACTATGGAAAGCGTGCGACTTAGTTTCCCGCCGCAAGGGGTAAGCCTCGATGACGTCGAGAAAGAGTTAATCCGATGTGCGTTGGAAAGTGCACGCGGAAACCAGTCGCAAGCTGCACGTCTTCTAAAGGTGACGCGCAAGGCGTTGCTTTGGCGGATGGAGAGGCACGGCATTGAAGCCACGCAATCCAGGTTGATGAAAAGGAAGGATGCAGAAGCTAAATCCAAGTGAGCTGGGAATCTTGTTTGGCTGTCAATTTGCATTTGAATTTGCTGTATGAAGATTCGAGAGTTGGAAGAGGCATGGCTATTTCTGGTTTGTGCAAATCCGATTGATGCAGAACTTATAAGTCGAGCGGCGGAAAGCTGCAATTTGAAGCTGGTGCACATCAGGAGTTGCGCTGAATTCAGCGGTTGCCTGGCAGTGCATCGTCCTGCGGTGGTGATTGCAGCCAAGCGGCTACCCGATGGAGACTGGCGGCAGATACTGTGGGCCGGATGGGATGTAGTGGAAACGCCCGCGATGATTCTTTTGGCGGACCATTTGAGCCCTAAAGAACGGTATCGAGCCAGAACGCTTGACGTGGCCTGGATTCTAGAAAGGCCCTTTGACGAGATATCGGTGATTCGGTCTGTTTTGCAGGCCAGGCGGCGATGGAGTGCAGAGTATTCAGCAGGAGTAGGGCGTTGTTAGAAGAACAGACCATACTCAGCAACCAAGCCGTTTCTGCCATTGGAGGGCGTATTTGCGAATTTGTATGCGAGGACGATGATGTGGCTTTTCGAAGGGTGGTAAAGCAAACCTGTAATGAAGAAGCCGAAATCGTGCCTGCCGCGAAACCATTCGTTTAACCAGACGTAATGTCCTTTGCTGTCAAAAGGATGCTCTAAACCCAAAAGAATATCGCCGGTATTGCGTTTGACCAGTTGTTTGGTTGAGGCCCAGCCACCCGCGGTGATGCGTGTGTTTAAGGTGGGGAGCCGAAAGCTGAGGTGGCTGTAGCTGAAACTGCCCAAGCCACCGCCGCGATGGTTGACCAGGAGTTTTTGACCAACGGTGAACTTGATCTCCCGATCAGGGTGAGTCCTGGAGAAAATCTGCGGTGAGCTCTTGAAGCCAAGGCCGGTGGTGAAGTTGGGTGAAGAAGGCGAACCGAGGTTCCAATTTGTAAGAGTGAGTTCTGTTGCGTTACCGATTCCGCGGCAGAAGAAGTTAGTGCCGTACCAATAGCGGCCTGGATTCCATTGCCGCCATTGACTCTCATGCATGTAAAAGTTCTTGCCCGCGGGAGTGATGTCCGCAGACGGCATATTGACGATTGCTTGTTGGCCGTAAAGGGACGGTATGAGGAAAAGGCTGGCCAAAACAACACGGGGTGAAGAGGAGATAGGAAATGCTGATTTCATTTTAAGTTTTATTGTGAGCGTTTCAATCCTGAGACCAAGAGTCGACGAGCGCGCCAAACGCGGAGCTTAACTGCACCCTCGGACAGACCCAACATGGCGGCAATTTCCTCATATGAAAAGCATTCGGGAGAGCAGCGCAATGAGAGGGGTGCAGCGTAGTGAGAAGGGATCGATTCCATTCGCTTTTTCAAGCGTTCACAGTCGAAGTTTACCGATGCGGTGTGTTCCGGCGAAGGCTGAGAAAGCACCAAATCGAGAGAAAGCGGGCAATACAGTCTGGTCTTGCTCTTTCTTGAATAATTGATAGCGGCATTGAAGGTAACCCGGTAAAGCCATGATGCGAAATTGCGGCACTCGCGAAGGTGGTGGAGATTTTGCCAGGCAAGCAGGGCTGCATCCTGCACTACATCTTCGGCGTCGGCTCGATTGTGGACGACCTTAAGGGCGCACTGGATGAGTACGGGGCGACGAGCCTTGAAGAGCTCGTCAAAGTTGTCCCGAATGAAGGATGTGTCGAGTACGTATGGATGATTCACAGCGAAGAATGAGTCTTTGCAATTTATGGGCCATGGCTGGACGGTAGGGACAGTCAATGGATTGGCCATTGGCATGCAGTGATGAAGCTGGCCGAAGCAAAGCGTCTTAGAAGAAGGCGAAATTTCGCTTCGAGTCAAATCAAAGGAATCGAATCGAAAATGAATTTCAAAATCCAAGTATTGGCTGGGATAGTTTTTGTACTTGCCGTCAGCTATGCGGCCGCCGAAAACAGCCTTAGCTCCAAAGCAGAAGAACTGATCACCGAGGCCAAGAAGGTGCAACTTGAAGCAGTGGGCATAGGCAAGGAACTTCGAGTGAAGACTTTTCAAGTGGACAAAGTGAAAGGAATGCTTGATGTGCTGGTGGGCCATGTGGAGGCCATCGAACGAATTGCAGCCGAACTTGCGAGCTTTGAAACGCAGATGAGTTCAGAACAAAAGACGAAGTATGAGGCGATCAAGGTGAAGTCGCAAATTCTGACTATTTTTGCGAAAAACAAGAAAGATATGCTGATGGGCGAGGATCCAAGCCAGAACCGGGCCATGCTTCGGGCTAAAGCAGACGGGATAGCGAAGAGGGCTGAAATGCTGCAGCAGAGTGCGATGGTGCTTCGCAAGTAATGGAATTACTAAGAGTTGGCTGCCGCTTGTTTAGCCTTGAGCTTGACGAGAGTGGCGTGGAGGGATTCTGCGGCGAGGCCGTGGAGCATCAGGCGGTAGCCGGCTTGTAGCGTCGAGAGGGGGACAAGCGGGTGTTTGTTGTTGACCAGGCCTACGTAGCTTAGGTCTCCCATGAGTCTGGAACAGTAGATTGCCAGGGTCTCGTCTAGCTGCAACGAGTTGCTGGCTCTCCAGAAGTCGCTGTCGGTGAGGAAGAGCTGGTAGAGGGG
>CANGVB010000510.1 GCA_947456995.1 Bryobacteraceae bacterium
AAAGAGAAATCAGCATCAACCATTTCATGCCGACCATTCTATTTGAATCGCGAGATCGGTGCGAACACCGCATTTACCGCCCGGGCATAGTCCAGTGGATTCAAGATCAATTGCATCCCGCGCTGCCCCGGCGACACAGAAATCAAATCAAACAACTGAGCGAGCTCATCCATCACAACCGGATAGTCTTTCTTCGCCGCCAGAGCCGTAACCCCTCCTCGGATGTACCCGGTCAAGGGCTGTACTTCCTTGAGCGGGACGGTGTCGATCTTGCGGTCGCCACGGGCCCGCGCCAGGGCCTTCAAATCGAGTTCTGTATTGGCCGCAATCACGGCCATCGTGATGCCGTTGGTGTCGCCCCGGGCCACCAACGTTTTGAAGACCTGTTCTTCGGGCATTCCAATCTTGCGGGCTACCGACTCGGCACTCAAGTCGTCCTCGTCCACTTCGTACTCTCGTACCTCATAGACGATCCCCATCTGATCGAGCAAACGCATTGCATTGGTCTTTGTCGCCACAATTCTGTATTATGCTCACAAAGCCAATGCGAAATCGCTATCTATTCCTCACCCTCATCCCGGCTCTGCTCTGTGGTCAAGAAGTCTGGGAGAACCCTGTTCGCAAGCTCCTCAAAGAAGGCAAGCCGGTGATCGCCGGCACCGTCACCACCGCCAGCGTTGACGTTGCCGCCCAGATGGCCAACATGGGCTTCGACCTGATCTGGATCGAGATGGAGCATTCCCCCATTACTCTCGAAACCGCACGCAACATGATCCTGGCCACCCGTGGCCTCAAGGCCATGCCCTTCGTACGCATCCCGGTCAATGAGCTCTGGACCGCCAAACGCGCTCTCGACATGGGTGCCATTGGCGTCATCTTCCCCTTCACCTCTACTCCCGAGCTTGCCAAACAAGCTGCTGCTGCCACCAAATATCCGCCTGAGGGCAAACGCGGTTTTGCCGCTGGCCTGCCCAGTTTCCGTTGGCCATCCCCCGAAGGCTATCCCGTATTTGCCAACCGCAACGTGATGACGATCGTCATCGTCGAAGAAGAGCGCGCCCTCGCCAACCTCGATGCAATTGCCTCCACCCCCGGTATCGACGTTCTCTTCATAGGCACCAGTGACCTCAGCCAATCACTCGGCGTCAGCGGCCAAATGAATCACCCAAAAATGAAAGAAGCGGTTTCCAAAATTCTCGCTGCAGGCAAGAAGTACAACCTTCCCGTTGGCCGCCCTGCCGGTACGCCGGAACTGATCAAGCAATATCTCGCCGAAGGCTTCCAGTTTATTCAAGGCCCTTCTGATCTGGTGATGCTCGGTAATGGCGCAAAGCCTCTGCTTGATGTCATGGGCAAATCGGGCATAGACCCCAAGTCTCGCCCGTTATACTGAGGCCAATGCCTCTTCAAATCGGGTTGCTGGGCAAGCAGCTATTCCTGGTTGTATTTACGCTACTGCCAATCATCAACCCGCTTGGGCTGACGCCTATTTACCTCGGCATGACCGCCGGCTGGCCTGCTGACGCGCGGGCCAGTGTTGCCCGCCGCATCGGCATCTACACTTTCTTTCTGTTGCTATCGGCAACCTTTCTCGGTTCGCTCGTACTGGCCTTCTTCGGCCTTTCCCTCGATGCTGTGCGGATTGGCGGCGGGTTGCTGGTAGCGGCCTCTGGCTGGAGACTTCTCAATAGCGACCCCGACGCTCACGTCGATGCTCCCACCGATCCCTCCGACGACCTCATCTCCAGCCGCGCGTTCTACCCCCTCACCTTTCCACTTACCTGCGGCCCAGGTTCGATCTCGGTTGCGTTAACTCTGGGCGCGGGTTTATTCAGCGATGGCATTCAGGTGGACGAGCGCAGCTTTGCCACCCTCGTCGGCTTACTTATCGTGTCTGCCCTGGTCTACCTTTGTTACCGGTCCGCTCCCAAGCTGGGCGGGTTGATTGGCCGCACCGGCAGCATTGTTATGCTCCGCCTCTCAGCCTTTGTCCTGCTCTGTCTGGGCGTCCAGATTCTGCTCGATGCGGGTTTCAAGATTCTGAAGGCTCACGGATGATCACTGCGCTTCTTCTTCTGGCCCAGGTGCAGAACCCTTGTCAGCCCTGCCACCCACAAATCGTAGCCAGCTATGCGAAGACCGCCATGGCGCGCACCAGCGCAAAAAGCTCTTCCATTCTCCGCCCAGCCAAACCTTTTCTAGAGCCCGTCACACAGACCACTTTCAGCGTGAGCCCCACTCTCGAATTGCAGTTCAACAAGCAGGATGCCCTTGAGGGCAAGCGCCAACTTGATTGGGTTATTGGTTCTGGCCGCGTCGGCCACAGTCTGCTATTCACCCAAGGCAACCGCCTCTTCCAAGCCCCGCTTTCTTACTACACCGAGGCGGCCACCTGGCAACTCTCACCAGGTTTCCAGCGCCGCCCTCAACTCGATCTCACGCGAGTAGTTGAACCCGGTTGCCTCAACTGCCACACCTCCAGCTTCAACCCGGCAACCCTGGCTATCGAGCCAGGCATCTCCTGCGAGCGATGCCACGGGCACTCCCCACAACACATTGCTACCGCCGGCAAAGTGGCCGCACTGAATCCAAAGAAACTCCCCGCCCACGAGCGCGACAGCGTCTGCGCCCAATGCCATCTGACGGGCTCTGCGCGCGTTGCAAAATTCCGTCCTTCTGGCGACAACTACCAGCCCGGTAAGAAACTCTCTGACTACTCGGCCATTTTTGTTGGAGGCAAAGCGGAAGCTTCCTCGACCATCGGAGTTACCAGCCACTACGAAAATCTCGCGTTGAGCCGCTGCAAGATTGCTTCGGGCGACAAGCTCTCCTGCACCACCTGCCACGACCCGCACTCCGAACCCAATAATGCCTCGGCCTTTTTTAATGCGAAATGCCAGTCCTGCCACCAGGAGAAGCCTTGTAAGAGTGCCCCCAAAGGGGATTGCATCCAGTGCCATATGCCGAAGGCGGCCGGGCGAGGCGTAGATCACTCCTCCTACACCAACCATGCCATTCCGCGTCTGCCAAACGAAGCCAAGCCCGCCACCAGCAGTACCCTTACCAGCTTTTGGCAGAACGAAACGAACCCACGCGATCTTGCCCTGGCATATGCTGTGACGGGCAAAGCAGACGAAGCCAGACCATTGCTTGAGGCAGCTTCAAAGGCCAACCTGCGCGACACTCAGGTGCTCTCGCAACTGGCACAAATTCACGATCGGGAGGGAAGGGAAGACCTCGCCCGTCCGCTCTACGAATCGATTCTGAAGTTGGATCCTAATAACTCCACAGCCTGCACCAATCTTGCCGTCATCCTGGTAAAGGCGGGAAATGCAAACGAAGCGATTCTGCTTTGGCGTAAGGCGCTCAAAGCAAATCCTGCGCAAACAGGCGTGAGAATGAACCTTGCACAAGCACTCTTCCGCCAAGGTAATCGAGCCGCTGCGATTGTTGAAATCGAGGAGGCTCTAAAGTTTGATCCAGATCAGCCCGCCGCACGCCGTTTGCTGAATCAAATCAAGCCCTGATCCACGCTCCAAACTAGACCTTAATGCGTTCGCTGGCCATTTGCGTTTCTATCAGATTTCTGGCAACAAAGGAATCCTTCATCGCCAAGAGTCGTCGAAATGCCAAAATCGTCGATTCCGCTTCAGACTCTTTGTGGAAGCCAAGATAAGGCAGCAAGGCGATTTCAATACTCAAAGCCAGGGGGCGAAATGCAATGGCCGCCTTTTCGTTGATACG
>CANGVB010000511.1 GCA_947456995.1 Bryobacteraceae bacterium
GATGGCACCTACATGACACGCGAAAATCCCGCCCTCCGCGGCGAAAACCTCATCGGCTTCTTCACCGGTCTTGGCCAGACGATTACCCCGTCCTCCACCAATAACCCCGGTGCATTCAACAACTCCACTCAAGTTGCTGCCCAAATGATTATCGGCATCAACAATGAGGGAGCTCCGGTGCTCTCTGCCACTATGGCTCCTGGCCTGGTTGGCATCTATGTTGTCCAGTTCACGGTGCCCGAAGGCGCAGTGACTGGAGTGGATCGTCCCTACGGTGTAGGAGCCATCGGACTCGATGGCGCTTATGTCCCGGGCAATCCTTCATTGATCCATATCCGCTAAGCCCGGATATCACTTACAATGCGAAGGCCGTCCCTCTGGGGCGGCCTTTCGCTGTTCTATGAAGTCCTTCTTTCGCAAACCGGTTTTTCTCACCGCCACGCTCGCGGCGATGTGGGTTGCCCTTTTGCTTCTCGTTCTTCTTCAGTTCCGTTGGACGAACGAACTTTCTGAAGCTCACCAGCAACGCCTTGAGGCCACCCTTACCGCTTCGTCGGAAAGCTTCCGAGCAGACTTTCAGGCAGACCTGTCTGCCGTCTGCCGCTCAGTTCAAAACATAAGTCCCGAAGACCCGCCCACACTACCGTTATCTCCGATCCCTTTCCGCCTCTACTATCTCGATCTGCAAAGCGACGCTCTTACCCTTTGGAATCGCAACTCTGACCGTTTTGAGCCGCAGCCCTGGCCTGATGCGTGGTCTCAACTGCGGCCAGAACTCAATCAGGCCGCCGATGATCTGGCAGCCGCTTCATCTCGGCGCTGGTTCAATCGTCCGTGGCTTGCCTCCTCATCTCTCCCGCTCTTTTTCCGCGCCACATCCTCCACCGATTCCTTAGACGCTGAGCCTTCTGCCAACCGGCTGCAGGGCTTCCTGCTGATTGAGCTGGATCTCCCCGCCCTTGCCTCCCGTTATTTTCAACCGAGAAATGACCGCTCCTTCGCCGCTAGCGGGCTTGAATCGCGCACCCTCGTAAGCTTTCTCGAGACCCCCGTCTTCGACTCCCAGCCCAGCGCCACGCGATCGCCGGGCAAAGTTCAAGGATTGGATCTTCTCACGCCATCCCCGTCGTCGCCACGCTTCAATCTGCGTCCACTGGCTGAGGAAAGTCCCTGGCATCTGCGCGTTGAGCACAGGGCCGGATCTCTCGATACAGCCGTCGCGGCTCTGAGGTTTCGCAA
Organism: Bryobacteraceae bacterium; assembly: GCA_947456995.1. Taxonomy (GTDB): domain Bacteria; phylum Acidobacteriota; class Terriglobia; order Bryobacterales; family Bryobacteraceae; genus Bryobacter. Next base: position 1,240 of record CANGVB010000511.1, read on the forward strand.
TCTTGCCACGGGCCTTGGGGTCTCGTCGGTGCTACTGGCTGGCATCGTTTTCCTGATCCTGACTCTCAGGCGAGCTGAACAACTCTCCAAGCTCCAAACCAGCTTTGTTGCCGGCTTTTCGCATGAATTGCGTACCCCGGTCACCGCCGTTTGCATGATGGCTGAAAACATGCGCGACGGTTTGACTACGAACCCGGACGACGTGAAGCGCTACGGGCAACTCATGCTCGATCAGGGCCACCGTCTGCGTTCGCGCATTGAAGACATACTCGCCTTTGCTGCCGGCCGCAATCTCACGCTCGATCTCAAGCCACTCCCTCTCGCTGAGGTGATTGCATCCGTCCTGGCCGAAGAAGCTACTCTGCTGAAGGGCTTCGAAATCGAGACCAGTATTGCTGCGACACTCCCCCCGGTTCTAGCCGATCTGCCGTCTCTCAAATCGGTTCTCATTAACCTCATCTCCAACTCTGCCAAGTATGCGCGCAGCGGCGCCTACATTGGCATCCAGGCAAGCGAGTCTGCCCCGGGCTTTGTCTCGCTCACGATCTCAGACCATGGGCCAGGCATCGCCCCCGCCGATCTCCCTTTTGTTTTGGAGCCCTTCTTTCGCGGCAAAGACGCCCGTACGTCTGGCGTCCCGGGTTCGGGCCTCGGCCTGCATCTGGTTCAATCCAGAGTTGAAGCCATGGGTGGCACACTGAGGCTTGAATCCAAGCCAGGGCAGGGAACTGCCATCACACTTCAATTGAGGTCTAAACCTGCATGACACCGCACCTGCTACTGGTAGAAGACGAAGAAGCTATCTCGCTTCCGCTTCGCGACCGGCTCCTCCGCAACGGCTACACGGTTGATGTAGCTGCCGATGGCCTCACGGCCCTGGAGATGGCCTCAACCGCCGTCTACCAATTGATCCTGCTCGACATCCAAGTGCCGGGCAAGAGTGGACTTGACGTTTGCCGCGACCTACGTCAACGTGGCATTCAAACCCCCATCATCATGCTCACGGCCTTCGGCGAAACCACCGACAAGGTGCTCGGCCTCAAGCTTGGCGCAGACGACTATCTGGCTAAACCCTTCGATAATGCCGAGCTTCTCGCTCGCATTGAAGCCCTGCTGCGACGTGCGGCTCCAGCCCCTTCCACCATTCTCGCCATCGGCCCCATCCGGATCGATCTTCGCGCCGCAACGGTGCAACTCAACGGCCAGCCCGTCACGCTTTCGGCCCGTGAGTTTCAGGTGTTGGCCTACTTCGCTGCGCGTCCCGGCGTTCTTATTACCAGAGAAGAACTCCTCACCGAAGTCTGGGGTTATGACCCGCAAATGTCCACCCGCACGGTTGACGTTCACATCGGCTGGCTTCGTCAAAAACTCGAAGAAGACCCCAAGAATCCCACGCTTTTTGTTACCCGGATTGGTCTCGGTTATCAATTCGTTCCACCTGTAAAGGCAGTGTAAAGATCGTTTTGCCGTCTCTTTACGGCAACCCACTGGATTGCTTGCGTCCTAGCAATCAAGATGAAAGGAAGCTACTGTGCGCACTCTGATATTCTTTTTCACCCTCGTTCTCCTCCTCGCCGGGCAACCCCCGCGAGGCCGCCATCACGATGACGAATCGTTTGCCGAACGTCGTGTCCATGACCTCACCCGACGCTTCGATCTCAACGAGTCTCAGCGCCGCCAGGCGCTCACCATCTTCACTGAAGCAGACCGTGCTGCCGAGCCGCTCGAAGATCGTCTCGAACAGGCTCGCCGCAATCTGCGCGAAGCCACACATCGCAATGCCAACCATGCCGAAATAGACCAGCTCGCTGCTGTTATCGGCAATCTCATCGGCCAATTGGAGGCGATCAACGCCAAAGCCGATACTGCTTTTCACAACACGCTTAGCGACAAACAGCGTGAAGTATTTCCCCGGGGACCCAAAGGCCGCAAAGGCCCACCACGCCCCCCCAGATAAGTCCGGGAGGACTCCATGCATTACAAGCTTTCTTTCTACCTTTCATTCTTCGCCGCCGTCGCAGTTCAGGCTCAGCCCTCGTTGAGGTCTGTCCCCGTGCCCCAGCCCACCAATGTCGATCCGTACATTCGCGACCGGGCGGCTCTTACTCTGCTTGGTAAGGCGCTCTTCTGGGATATGCAAGTGGGCTCTGATGGCCGTACTGCCTGCGCCACCTGCCACTTTCACGCGGGTGCCGACCATCGCTCCCAGCACCAACTCGCCAACCCCAACTTTTCCTTCCCGTTAAACGCAACCCTGACCTCTTCAGACTTCCCCTTCCACGCTCTCTCAGACCCGACCAACAACAACTCCACTGTGCTGCGCAGTAACTCGAGTATTTACGGCTCAGCCGGCACATTCCGGCGCAAGTTCACCGCACTGAATTTTTCCAGCGGCAACGACGATGGCTACGATCTCGCAGACCTTGCCAGCTTTGCCGTCGATGGCCTGAACCTCCGTCAGGTCACCAATCGCAATTCTCCGTCTGTGATCAATGC
>CANGVB010000512.1 GCA_947456995.1 Bryobacteraceae bacterium
CCCTGAAGTTCATCGCACCAGACCGGCAAACCGATCAATCCTCAATCCGTCGCTTCTTGCGCGAAGCCAAGTCTGCTTCGTCTCTCAATCACCCGAACATTGTCATTGTGCATGAGGTCATCACTTCGGATTCAGGCCCCGTCATCGTCATGGAATTAGTTGAGGGCCAACCCTTACGCTCCATGCTCAGTAGCCCAATCCCGGTACAGAAAACCACTGAAGTAATGGCGCAAATTCTCAAAGCGCTCTCCTTTGCTCATGCCGCAGGTATCGTACACCGGGATCTAAAGCCAGAGAACATCATGGTTCGTGCCGATGGCTTGGTAAAAATCCTCGACTTTGGCCTCGCCCATCAACCCCGCAACACCCTGGCAAATCAAACTGCCAGCACTGGTTTGAGCTTGGGAACCTTGCGCTACATGTCCCCCGAGCAGTGTCACGGTCAACCTTCTTCGTCCGCGAGTGATGTCTTTGCTCTTGGCGTCATCTTTCACGAAATGCTTACCGGCACTCATCCATACGAGGCCTCTTCCTGGATCGAAACAGCCCATGCTTTGGTCAACAGAAATTCCAAGCCAGTCCCAGGTCAATTCGGGCCGCTCGTGTCTCAGATGTTGAGCAAGTCCCCTGACGCTCGTCCAACAGCCGCAGAAGCCGTCCGCATTCTCGAAGCATTCCCTCTTCAACCTCCACGCCAGTGGATGAGGCTCGCTCTCCTGGCCGCAGCACTGTGCTTCTTAGCCGTGGCTTGGTTCGCCTTCCAGTTTTCGAATTCAACAAAACCTTCAGAACAACGATTTACCGACACCAGGCTGGATATGGGCGCTGGCATTGGTTTCGCCGACAGTAGCTTCGTCTTATCTCCCGACGGCCGGCATCTTGTTTTCCAGAGCGCTCGCGGTGAGGTAACTCCTCAAATCTACGACCTTTCAACAGGTTCCACCACCAAACTAAATGGTTTTGTTGGCGACCATTTCTTTTGGTCACCGGATGGCAAAGAACTAGGCTACGTCTCCGCAGGCAGGTTATGGCGCAAGGGCTTTCCAACCGGCCAGGCCCGGGAAATTTGTGAAGCACCCAATCTCTCTTCGGCGCACTGGGGACCGAACGGCATCATCCTTTTTGCATCCTCTTCCACTGCACCAATTTCGCGAGTTCCCGCCGATGGTGGCAACCCGGTTCAGATCACAAGTTTCGGCCCGGGCAGCAAGCGGCACGAAGCTCCCTTTTTGCTGCCAGATTCACGGCACTTTGTCTTCTGGAGTGCTCCCAATCGCTTTAACGGAAGCCTCATGCTGGCCGATTTGGAGGGCAAAGACCCAGCCGTAGAACTAGCCCAGACTTCAAGTTCTGCGATTTATCTGCCTCGCCCAGGTTCATCCGATGGCGCGCTTGTCTATCGGGCTTCCGATGCCTTGATGTTGCTCCCCTTTGATTCTTCCCAAAATCAAGTCACCGGTAAAGCCCGGACGATTACCGAAAGGGCCGACCGAGGCCGCCATTTCTTTGTACCCGCAACTGCATCCGCTCAAGGGGACCTGATCTACCGGGACAGAGACGACAATCGTACCCAGGTAAAGATCTTCAATCGACAGGGCACCCTTCTATCAAAAATAGGAGAGCTAAAGGAATACTTGCAAGCCAAGCCTTCACCGGATTTCCGCCACCTCGCCATCCAGACTCACAATCCAGCAACAGGGCAAAGCGATTTCGAGTTTCTCGACATGGATTCACAACGTGTAACTCCAGTTCCTGCCGCCTTGGCTTCCAGTGATCCAGTTTGGGCCCCTGACGGCCAAAGCGTCTTAGCGGGTAACAGCTCAGTATCAGGAGGTGCCGATCTTTATCGAATCTTCCTTCCCACCTCTGGCCAACCCAGGGTCACCTACGTTCCCTGGCAAGGGGCCGCCTCATGGCCTTCGGATTGGTTTGCAAAATCCAATACCGCGCTGCTAATCGTTTCTTCTCCAAAGTCGAATTTCGATATTTGGACCCTGCCCATGGATGGAACCAGCAAACCTCGCCCCTTAATAGCGACTCCGGCCCGTGAGCAACGCGCATCTCTTTCCCCAGACGGCAAACTCCTCGTTTACATGTCAAATGAATCAGGATCCAATGAAGTTTGGGTCACGCCCAACCCCCCGGATGGTCGCAAATGGAAGATCTCGACCGGAGGTGGAGTTCAACCGAACTGGAGAGGCGATGGCAAGGAGATCTTCTATCGCTCCGAAGATCTTGCTTTGATGTCCGTCACTGTTGCAGGCACACCCGCACAACCATCATTCGCGAAGCCCTCAGTCCTTTTCGGTGGAAGAAATTCAGACCCGGCCATGGCCGTTCTCCACGCAGAGCCTTCCAGCGACGGCCAACGCTTCGCAGTAATTACGGGGCTACTTCAACAAACCCCCAACCCGCTCCGCTTGCGCTTGAACTGGTGGACAGAAGGCCATTAAATTCCTGCGTCGGCATCAGTTGCCGAAGACCCCCAACCCAAAACGTTAAGACCATTCGTGCGAACACGAATTCCGCACTACAAACAAAATAGGATAAGGATCGCGATGGGCGGCAGTGCGAATAAAACACTTGCAAGGTCTAGGAGCACTATATTCGGTGGCGTGGATTTGTTGGCAAAATGGACGAGCGCAGCAGCGATGATTGCCGATACGCCTGTACACGCGGCAGCGAAGCCGGCCAACACATTGACTATGTTACTGCCGAGGATGTTGCCGCCGTAATCACGCTCAAGAGTTATAGCCAAGATCACGAGAATTGCGATGGTGACCAGGTTGATGCCTGCTGTCAGTCTCAGGTGCATCGGTAGGGAATGCATGAAGTTTAGCTCCGGCATCGCTCTCATCGATAAACTATAGCGCGCTGTCTGTTCCTGCCCTGAATACAATCTGCGAACTCCACGCCACCCGGAACAATCTTCCTCAAAAGCCGAAATGATCGGCGGCTAGCGCTCTCTCACCCAGCGCTGAGCCCAAGCACTTCGTCGAGGTCGCCGGTGGCCACGTTTACGCAAGCCAAAAAGACCCGCGTTTCTTCCCCGCCATCAGGACCTTTCTCCAGGGCCTCCATCTCTTGTCCTGACGGAACTAAATCCCCGCATACCACTGGTACCCAGCCTCGACAGCCGAAGACCCCAAACCCTTCCCAAACCCCTTCAAACTATCAGTCACCGTAATCGCCGACAAGAACTTGATGCTCTTATACCCAATCTGCCGCGGCACACGCATCCGCACCGGCCCTCCATGCCCCACCGGCAAATCCTTCCCATTCATCGCATAGGTCACCAGCGTCTGTGGATGCCGAGCCTCATCCAGATCGATGCTGTCGTAGCGCCCTCTCTGAATCGCCGGTGACGAATACACCAAAAACTTCGCACCAGACTTCACCCCAGCCTTCTCCAGCAACAACCCCAGCGGCACCCCCGTCCACTCCGCGATATAAGACCACCCCTCCTCACAAGAAAGCTGCGTGATTTGGCTCCTCAGCGCCAGGGCCTTCAAATCCCCCAAAGAATAGGATGCCGGCCGCTCCACCATACCGCCCACCGTCACCTTCCAGTTCGCAAACCCAGCCGCTTCCTCAGCCTTGAATAACTCATCCTGCGGCGGCCGTCCATTCGGATAAGGCGTCTTCGAGATTTGCTCCCACCGAAACTCCCTCGCACTCGCCCCACGCCCAATCAGGCGATGTGTCGCATAACTCAACGTCGCCCCCGGCCCATA
>CANGVB010000513.1 GCA_947456995.1 Bryobacteraceae bacterium
CTCCGGTTCCAATCAATTTCATGGCTCTTTGTTTTATGAATTGCGAAACGAAAAGCTCGACGCCAACGATTGGTTTGCCAACGCTGCCGGCTCCAGCCGTGCTCCATTCCGGCTCAACCAGTTCGGCGCTACACTCTCCGGCCCAGTTACAATCCCCAAAATCTACTCCGGCAAAAACCGCACCTTTTTCTTTGCCGCTTACGAAGGCCTCCGTCTCCGCCAACCCCGCTTCCAAACCGTTCAGGTTCCCACCGAGTCCGCTCGCCGCCGTGCAACTGGCGCAATCCAATCCCTTCTCAACGCCTTCCCTCTCCCCAACGCTCCGTCCCCCTTCACCAACCCCGACGAAGGCCTCTTCCGCGCTGCATTCTCAGACCCCGCCACCACCAACATCACGTCCCTTCGTCTGGACCACAACCTCACCTCAAAGGCTCTCCTCTTCGGCCGTCTCAGCGTCTCCCCCACAGAACGGACAGAGCGTGTCTTCGCCAACCAGATCACCACCACACGGTCCAACCTCTACACCTACACCGCAGGTCTCAACCTCACCATCACCCCTCGGCTCATTCACGAATTCCGCTTCAACTACAGCGATTCCGATGCGGGCTTCAATTGGGACGCAGGCGAATTCGCCGGTGCCATCAAGCCACAAGACTCCCTGCTCTTCCCCGCCTATACAGACCGCAACAGAGCCAGTGCAGGCTTCTTTCTCGGCGTCTTTCTTCCTGGCATCTCGCCACCAAATCTCACCCAAGGCCGCTCCATCGGCAACCGTCAAAAGCAATTGAATTTCACTGGCAACCTCAGCTATACAGCCTCCTCTCACCAGTTCAAATTCGGCTTCGATATCCGCCCCATGCTCCCCACTGCCGCCTTCCGCGAGTACGGCGTCAGCTACAACTTCGGCTCCATCTCAAACGCCATCAACCTCGGCACAGCCACCGTCAGCCTACAGTCGCTTGCACCGCAAGCCAGCATGAGCTTCCCCACCTACTCTTTCTTCGCTCAGGACAACTGGCGAGTCTCACCCAAACTCACGATCAACTATGGCCTTCGCTGGGAACTGATACCTCCACCCTCAGGCCGCTCAGGCCGCCCCATCTTTGGCCCCACTCAGGTCTCAGATCCCCTAACCCTCGCCATCGCACCCTCAGGCTCAAGTCTCTGGCAAACCCGCTGGAACAACTTCGGCCCGCGCATCGGCTTCGCATACCAAACCTGGGCAGGCATGACAATTCGCGGAGGCATCGGCCTCTTCCATGACCTCGGCACCGGCCAAGCCTCACGCGGCTTCAACAGCTGGCCATACAACACCGTCCGCACAAGCCTCAACGCCCCCTTCCCGCCCAGCGCAGCAGCCCTCGAACCAATCCCTTTCAACGCCCCACCGCCCTACAGTGCGGAGTTCTTTTTCACCGATCCCAATCTCAAGCAACCCCTCACCGTCCACTGGAGCTTTGGCATTGAAAAAGACTTCCGAAAAATCGGTGCCCTCGATGTCCGCTATGTCGCCAACAGTGCAGACCAGCTTCTCTTCAATCAACTCCTCAGAAACCGCCCGGCAATTGCCACTGCTCCCGCCAGCGTCGTCGTAAACCCAGCCCTCTTCGGCAACAACAGCAACGTCAACATCTCAAGCAATGCATCCGCTTCTAACTACCAGTCGATGCAGATTCAGTTCCGCCGCCGGGCGGCAAAATCTTTGCAATCGCAAGTCTCCTACACCTGGTCCAAAGCGATCGACAACTTCTCTGACGAAACAACTCAAGCCCTGCCCCTATCGCTTTATCCCCGCGATCTCGACCGGGGCCCCGCAGATTTCGACGTCCGTCACAATCTTGTCCTCGCGCTCACCTATGAGCTCAAAGGCTTCAGTTTCGACTCGATCGCGCGTGCCCGCTCAGCCACACCGGTCAACGTCTTTACCGGCACCGATCCTCTCAACCTCGGCCTGACAACAGCCCTCCGGCCAGACCTCATCTCCGGCACACCGCTCTACCTCACAGACCCATCGCGCCCGGGCTCTCGCATCATCAATCGCAACGCATTCCGCGTCCCCACCAATCAATACGGCAACCTCGGCCGCAACGCCCTCCGTGGCCTGGCCGTTTCTCAAATCGATTTCGCCGTCCGCCGCAACATCCTGAAGCGCGAGAATATCCGTGTGGAACTCCGCTCAGACTTCTTCAACATCCTAAACACACCCAACTTCGCAAACCCCTCTGGCGCACTCAACAATGCCGCCTTCGGCTTCTCGCAAAACATGCTGGGCAGAGGCCTCTCCACCGGGGCAGGCGCACTCAGCCCACTCTTTCAAATCGGCGGCCCCCGCTCCATTCAATTCGCCATCAAGGTGATCCTGTGAAACTACTAACACTCGTTTTATTCGCTACTCTCTCCGCCGCACAAACCGTCCCGCGAGAGCGATGCTTCCCCATCGAAGAACTCCCGCAAGCACAACACAAATCCGCTGCAGACCTCTTCCTCAAACTCCTCGATAGCGAAGCGCTCTACACCGTCATCGGCGCAGTCAAACCCATGTCCGGCGGCTACACCACCTTCAAGCTGCCAGCAGACTCTCTCGAGGCAAACACCATCGACGAAGCTCGCCGCTTCCTCGCCGTCTTCCACTGCGGCAGCGACCTCTTCGCCACCGTCCACCACTTCGCCCGTCTCTTCCCGGGCAAAGACACCAAAACGCTCGAGCGCTACTTCGACGGCGTCGTCTTCAACCGCAGCGGTCTCCGGCGCACCATACTCGCCCACAAAGACTTCTTCATCCCTCTCGGCCTCAGCGAAAACGCTCACCCCATGGAAGTTCTTATGGCCATCGAATATCTCGAAGGCCCCTCTCGCTTCCGTGGTCTCGGTTACCTCTACGGCTACCCCGATTACGCAGTAGACTTCTTCGTCTCCGCCTCAAGGCAACAAACATTTACCGGAGTTTTTGTTCCCCGCGATTTTGTCTCAAATCCCACCTTTGCCCGGGCAGACCGGGGCGTCGTCTACGCGATTGAGAAAGGCGCTGCCGAGCGCGAAGCCGACAAACGATTCCGCGCCCAGCTAAGCCCCATTCTTGAGGAATACAAGCGCCGCCGCAACGAGTACATCGGCGAAGGCAAGCCCGGCATCATCGCACTCCTCCGCGACTGGTTCTGCCAGTCCGGCACATGCAAGGCCCCAGTATTCAAAAACGAATAAAGTCTGGCTATTTCGCCTGCATCGACTTCAGATAATCCACCACCGCCCGCACACGCACCAGCCCTAAATCCTGGTCCTTCTCAACTCTGCGAAACACAGGCCCCCACACCGGCATCTCCCGGCTTCCGTGAGCTGCCTTCATCGAAGCCTCGCCCAGAATCTGATTCTCCAGATCCGCCACCGGAAACTTGCCCGCCCGCCGCTTGGCAATCGTAGTCAAATCCGGCACCGGCAACTTCAGCGCTTCAACCACCGGCCCCTTCCCCTTCAAGTCCATCCCGTGGCACGAAGCACAGTAAGAAACAAACAAGCCCTTACCATCCATCGTCGGGTTCAACTTGCGTGGAGATTGCGTCTGCGCCATCCCCGCCACAGCCACACCCAGCATCAACACCAGCTTCACATGAGTCATAAGAAGCCTCCGGCTTCATCTTACATCAACGCACCGGCGGTGGCTCGTCTTCTTCATCATCCTCATCGTCGAGGTCATCTTCGTCAAAATCGTCGTCTTCATCGTCGATCAGAC
>CANGVB010000514.1 GCA_947456995.1 Bryobacteraceae bacterium
CACTCTGGACGGTGCTGTTGCGGCCCTTCAGCCGCGGCTATCTCCGGCTGCGCAGTGCCGACCCGAGTGAAGGCCCGTCCCTTCACCTCAACGTACTGGAAGAACCCGAAGACCGAATTACGCTCGATCGTGGTCTAGCCCGCGCCAGAGTGATCGGCGAGCGTATGGGCAGAATCGAAGCCGGTATCAACTACGACGTGATGTGGCATGCCTGCGGCACCTGCCGGATGGGCTCAGACCGGATGGCGGTTGTGGATAGCGATCTGAAGGTGCACTATGTGGGTGGCTTGCGGGTGGTGGATGCGAGTGTGATGCCGCTGATTCCGAGTGGAAATACAACGGCCCCCACACTCATGCTGGCTGAGCGGGGGGCCGATCTGATTCGCTGCTAGGCGCTGGCTATTCGCCGACGACAGGATTGTGAAGCTGGCCGAGGCCTTCCACTTCAACAATGCAATGGTCGCCCGGCTTGAGCAGGACTTGCGGCTTGCGGGCAAATCCAACTCCGGGAGGCGTACCGGTGGAGACTACGTCGCCCGGCTCAAGCGTAAACACCTTCGAGAGGAACTCGAGCAACTGCGGGATGTTGAAGATCAGTTCTTTGGTAGAGCTGTTCTGCATCACTTCGCCGTTGAGGGTGAGCTTGACGTTGAGGTTGTGCGGATCTGGAACTTCGTCAGCGGTGACGATGTAGGGGCCCATCGGCGCGAAGGTGTCGAAGGTTTTGCCCATCAGCCACTGGGTGGTGCCCTTCAACTGGATGTCGCGGGCGCTGACGTCATTGACGTTGGTGTAGCCAAAAATGTAATCGCGCCAGTTTTCGCCGTTGATGTGTTTGCCGGTCTTGCCGATGATGAAGGCGAATTCGGCTTCGTAATCGGGGGCTTCGCTCATCTTGGGCAGGACGATGTTGTCGCCGTTGCCAATGACGGCATTGGGGAACTTGTTGAAGACCGTCGGGATCTCAGGAATAGCCATTCCGGATTCAATTGCGTGGTCACGATAGTTGAGACCAATGCAGATGAACTTCGGGGGGCGATGAATGGGGGCGAGGATCCGAACTGTGTCGAGCGGAACTCGTGCCGAAGCCTGAGCCGCAAAGTCTTTTACCTTAGCCAGAGCGCTTGCGCCGCCCTGGATGATCGAATACAGGCAGGAGAAACCAGCGCCTGCCAAAGGGATGATTTCCGAGTCACCAGCAGCGAGAACGCCCGCCTCGGGAGGGCCGCCGGCGCGCTCGAACATAAGAAGTTTCATATTCGATGAGGCTATCACGGCTGAGCCCTATCGATCCTCTAAAAAAAACCGATTGAAAAAGTCTACAGGGGGGCTTATCTTTCTCCCACGGAATGAGTAGAATACAGCGATAAGAGCAAAGAGCGCCATTAAGAGCGTGGTTGGCACTTCAACAATAGGGGAGTAGTTCGATGCGGTTTTTTCGGACGAAGGCTTTTTCGACGGGCACCCTTGGGTGTCTGATGATTTCGGGTTCTCTCTTCGGACAGGGCTTCCTGGCCGGTGGGAAAGCTCCGCGCATGTTCGGGACTGACATGGCGGTGCTTGAGGCTGGGGAGCCTCGACAGGACCTTCCATGCAAGGTCGACGAGGTCAAGCCCTTGCTTGGGTTTGACTTAAAATTTCACGCTGGTTTTGAAGTGACTGTACCGATGCGTGAGTTGGCTGGGTCTGAAAACCTGCTGACGATCGTGTTTCGCGTGCGCCCCGAGGGCAAGCCTGAGGCAGATCGCTACTTCATCCAGCGCGTCAAGGTACCAGAGCTGGACGAAGAAGCCAAGGGCGATGCGTTTTTGCAGGGCGGCTTTGACATCGGCGAAGGCAAGTATCAGGTGGAATGGCTGATGCGGGATCGTGCCGAGCGCGTCTGCTCTCAGGTTTGGAAGGTGGAGGCCACCTTACCGGCCAAAGACAAGCAGATGGAGATGAACGAGCCGGCCGATACTGTCGAGCCCAGCCAGTTTGAGCAGTTCCATGAAGAGCCTCCGGTTTCGCGAAATCCGAATGAAAATCAGTTGAACGTCAAAGTGCTGATCAATTTTGCTCCGCAGCGCACACGGTCCGCAACCTTGCAGCCAGTGGACACGTCGGCACTAGTAAGCATATTGCGCACGATCAGCCGCGACCCGAGAATTGGAAAATTCTCCCTGGTCGCCTTCAACATGCAGGACCAAAAGATTTTATACAAGCAGGATAATGCCGACCGGATCGATTTCCCGAAAATCGGTGAGGCCCTGCGGGAACTCAAACTTGGAACTGTTGACCTCAAGAAATTGGCGGTCAAGAATTCTGAAACAGAGTTTTTGAGTGAACTGCTGCACAAAGAACTTGGCGGAGGCGAGGTTCCGGACGCCCTGATTTTCGCCGGGCCCAAGGTATTGCTCGATCAGAACGTCCCGCAGGAGGCGTTGCGCACTGTTGGAAATGTGGACTACCCTGTGTTTTACCTGAACTATAACCTCTACCCACAGCAAATCCCCTGGCGCGATTCGATCGGCCACGCCGTAAAGCACTTTCACGGTGTGGAGTATACGATCTCCCGGCCCCGGGATCTCTGGTTTGCTGTGTCGGAAATGGTTCAGAAAATAGGGAAGGCCCGCCAAGTTAAAAGAGCAGGAGTAGCTGTCATTCAATGAAAACGATGCCGAATTTTCTGGGAATGCTGTTGATGAGCACCGGACTGATGCTCGCCCAGAAACCCGATTTTCACCCCAACCAACTGGCACCTTATGTCCCAAGCCCACACCAGATTGTGGAGCGGATGCTGGAGTTGGCCAAGATCAAGCCCGGCGAAAAATTGTATGACCTTGGTAGCGGCGACGGGCGGGTTGTAATTGCGGCCGCACAAAAGTACGAAGCAAAAGCAGTAGGCATTGAACTCTCCAATCGCCTGGTAAAGTCCAGTCAGGAAGAAATCAAGCGCCTCGGTCTGGCTGCAAACGCGAGTGTCGTACACGGGGATGTTTTTGATGCGGACTTGAGCGACGCCGACGTGGTGATTCTCTATCTGATGCGCGACAGCAACAATACGCTGAAGCCGAAACTGGAAAAAATGCTCAAGCCCGGGGCGCGTGTGATCTCTCACGATTACGAAATTGAGGGCTGGAAAGCTCAGGCCGAAGAGAAGGTAGACGCCTTCCGGCGGAACCATAAAATTTACGTTTACCGGATGCCGCCCCAAAAGTAGCTGTAACCTGTAAAGATGTCCGAGTTTGATGTCGTAGGTATTGGGCTCAATGCCACCGACACCCTTATCATCGTCCCCCACTTTCCTTCCTATGCCGGGAAGGGCCCCTTCAGTCAGGAAATTTTAAGCCCCGGCGGCCAGGTTGCCAGCGCCATGGTTACTTGCGCCAACCTGGGCCTGCGCACCAAGTACATTGGCACGGTAGGCGATGACGAGCGTGGCCGTGTGCAGATGGAAAGCCTGCTTGGTTCAGGCATCAACCTCGACGACGTGCAGCAGCGCAAGGGCTGCCCCAATCAGAGCGCCTACATCATCATCGACCAGTCGACGGGCGAGCGAACTGTATTCTGGCAGCGTCCGGATTGTTTGCGGCTGGATCCGAGCGAAATCGAAGAATCGATGATCACCAATGCTCGCCTTTTGCACATTGACGGCCATGACACGCCTGCAATGGAAAAAGCCGCTCGCATTGCTCATGAAAACGGAATCCCCGTAACAGTTGATGTCGATAC
>CANGVB010000515.1 GCA_947456995.1 Bryobacteraceae bacterium
ATCGCGTTGGGCAGAGCTTTGCCCAACCCGCACGCTTTGACTTACCCAGAGAATCAAGGCTGGTGATAGCAATCCGAAGCGAAGACTGGCAAATCCCCTTTGGCTCTCAATCGGCATCGGCTGAATCGAGCAAATCCTGGATCGGCACACAAGCATCCATCGGCAACCAGGAAGCCGCCTGGAGGCTGGGTCGATTGCGCCGCAACGAGCCCATACGTCTCATTATGGTGCTGGTTCTGGGAACGTCCGCATTCTTCATCCTTCTTTCGCTCTGGCGCCGCCGTGCCAATGAGTACTTGTGGTTTGGGCTATTCCTTTTGCAGAACGGACTCTTCCGGCTCCTGCAGACTACGCCGGAGTGGCTTGGCAACCCAAGTCGTTACACCGCGAACTTGCTTGGAACACTGAATGGGGTTGTGGTGCTAAGTCTGGGTCTGATGATCCCGCGTGCTGCTTTCGGTTCTCGTCCCAACGGCCTAAGTTGGCTTCTCGTCGCGCTCGGTCTCGCATTCTCGATCAGCCTCAGCTTCCGGGAGATTCTGCAACAAATTCCCACGCTCGCACCCTGGTTGATTTTTCTTGCCGTTCTGATGCAGATTTCCCTCTACATCCAACTTGCCTATCGAGCAAAATCCACTCAGTCTCAACATTGGCCGATTCATATTGCTTACTTGATCTTTCTTGGCTCCAATCTGGCCTTTTATGCATTGCAAGCGTTAGGCGGAATGGCCTACGGCGGTGATTCAATGTCCATCGTAGAAGTCGCACTGCGCTGCGTAATCCTGGTTTTCGTCTTTGCTCTGGCGATCATCCTGAACCTGCGCTCGGCGGAGTCAGATCGCGAAAAAGGCCGCCTCGCGCAAGAGATGGCCGCAGCCGCTGAAGTACAGTCGCTCATGTTGCCAGGCTCTGCACAAACCGGCACAGAGATAACCATCGATACGGTCTACCAACCTGCCTCGGAGGTTGGCGGCGACTTCTATCAGGTTCTCGACCGTCTCGATGGCTCACGCGTGGCGATTGTAGGTGACGTCAGTGGCAAGGGCCTAAAGGCAGCCATGTTTGTCTCGGTCGCCATTGGTGCCTTGCGTCGGGAGAAGTCATCTTCTCCGGCAGAAATTCTGACTGGACTCAATGAAGCGCTCCTCGGCCAGGGCGGCTTCGTCACCTGCTGCTGCATCCGGTACAGTCCGGGCGGTGAGCTAACGGTTGCCAGCGCCGGACATCCATCACCCTATTGCGACGGTCGCGAAGTGGAGCTGGAAGCGGGCCTGCCGTTAGGAGTAGTCGAGGCTGCAGTCTTTGAAGAGAAGCAAATGGTCCTCCAACCGGGATCGCAAGTCACGCTGGTCTCAGACGGTGTAGTGGAAGCTGAGAATGCCCAACGGGAACTCTTCGGCTTTGACCGCACCCGCGAGATCAGTACCAAATCTGCGCAAGAGATTGCGGAAGCCGCCCGCACTTGGGGTCAGACCGACGACATCACGGTGGTTACGGTACGGAGGAACAGATGAATCTAGCTATCCCGCAATGGGTCCCAAACATTGGGCAGATCGAGAACAAAGCCCTCAACCGGACCTTCGCCCGAAAGCGAATCGATTGCAGACAGCTTCTCGGAATCGCGGCCGGGGCGATAAATGGTTATGGCGCGTTCGTCCGGCTCGATCAACCACGCGAGCGCGGCACCGTTGTCGATCCATTCCTGCATCTTTTCGCGAATCGCCCTGGGACGGTCGCTAGGGGAACGCAGTTCAATGATGAAGTCTGGGCAGAGATGCCAGAAACCTTCACGGGTAGACGCGCTCATTTGCTGGATTCGGGACTTCAGCGTCCAGGCCGCATCGGGCGATCGTCTGGCACCGTTCGGAAGGACAAAGCCACCCGACGAGTCACTTACAACGCCACGTCTATCAGCAACGGCCCAGTTTGCCAGTTGTCTGCCAATCTCCGTATTCCGAAGACTGGGGATCGAAAACGTAGCGGCCATGATGATGAGTTCCCCTTCGGCAGTCATCTCAAAGGACAAATCGGGATGCTCCGCGCACAAGGCAGCAAACTCTTCGTCCGTCATCGGATGCGATGTGAGCACGGCGGGCAGATGTTCCTGATCGATAGCGAACGCCATGGTTTGAGTGTAACGCGTTGGGCAATGCTTCATTTTGGATTTGACCGCACCCGCGGCAGCTCAAGCAAATCCGCCCGCGCCTGGGGCCAGAACGACGACATCACCGTAGTTACAATTCGAAGGACTTCATGAAGCTGCTCTACCTTTGCCTCCTGGCCACACTCCTCCACGCGCAACCGATTGCGATCCAGAGCCTCTCGCAGTCACAGCCCCTCACCGGCCAATGGAAGTTCCAGGAAGGCGACGACCCGCGTTGGGCACAGCCAGACTTCGACGACTCCCAATGGCCCACCATCGCAATGCCCGCCAAAGTGAACCAGGAATTCGGTCGGCGCTGGTATCGCGTTCACATAAGCCTTCCTTCGTCTGGCCTCACCGAGCCACTCGGCCTACTCGCGGGACCATTCGGAGCAGCCTTCGCCTATGAGGTCTACGCGAACGGCAAGAAGATCGGATCCCTCGGCGGCTTTGGTGCCACAGAGCTTCGCCTGCCAACAGTGGCTGTATATCCTCTCCCTACGCCGGGCAGTTCCAAACTCGTACTCGCCTTTCGGGTTCGCAGCATTCCCTCTGCCTATACAATTCCCGCTGAAACAGCAGCGAGTGCTTCGTTTATCGGCACACTGACTTCTATTCGCGCTCAGGAGAAGCTCTGGCATGCTGACCGTCTCCAGGGCCGCCTCTACGGCCTTCTTATCTCTGCCGCTATCGCCATGGCAGTGTTGTTCTTTCTTACTTTGCCGCTCTCCCGCAGCGGCTCGCTTGAGTATTTCTGGTTCGGACTCTTTCTCGCTGGAGGCCTCGGTTTCCGGCTGATTCCCCTGTATCCAGAGAGTCTTGGGCTCGAACGTGTGATGATGTCTAACCTTGGCATGGCGATTTCGCTGTCTGGCGGCGTATTGATATTGCCGTTTCTGCTCATTGAGCTTTTCGCTTCCCGTCATACCTTAATTGGTTGGCTTGGCGCCGTACTCATGTACACGATGGCCTGCACAGCCATGGCCAGCCAACTCTTCGATGTTCCGCTATCGATTGAAACTCAACGGATGCTCATACTCGGTGCCACCGTCGTCTGGTTCATTTATTACTTCCCTTTTGCCTGGCAATATTCAAACATTCGCGGCCAACTGCCAGCCATGCATGCCGTCCTGCTCTTCCACATGTCGGGCACTCTGATTCAACATTTCGCTGTGCGCTTCCTGCAGTTGACCGAGAGCCAGGGCTTGTGGCTTCAAACGATTCGCCTGATCACACTACTGCTAGTGACCTTTGCGATGGCGATTCTACTCAATCGACGTGCGGCGAATCTCGCCAATGAGAAGCAGCGCTTGAGCCGGGAAATTGCCGCAGCCGCAGAAGTACAGACGCTCATGCTTCCGGGCTCGGCACAAGGCGGTACAGAAATCACAATCGAAGCTGTCTATCAACCAGCATCCGAGGTAGGCGGAGACTTCTATCAGATCCTCGACCGCCTCGACGGATCACGCGTGGCGCTGGTAGGTGATGTCAGCGGCAAAGGCCTGAAGGCGGCGATGTTGGTGTCGGTCGCTATTGGTGCCTTGCGCAGAGAGAAGTCCTCAT
>CANGVB010000516.1 GCA_947456995.1 Bryobacteraceae bacterium
CCGCAACGGGATGAATGCGGTTAGCCGGAATCCGGTTCCCTGCAAAGGCCTGCCGGCTCCCGTCTGCCTGCGTCGTCAGAGGATCATAAATCGCAACCTGCGCTCCCTGCGCATTCTGCAAGGTCGAAAAATCCCCGCCCCGCCAGGCCGCAAGCGGAACAGTCAATGCGCCGGGGTCAGCCGAGCGCTGCCGCATCGCTTCATACGAGACCAGCCAGAAGAGCTTGTTGCGCCCATCATAAATCTTCGGAATCCAAACCGGCCCACTCGCCTGCAATCCATAAGTGTTGATGTTCATCGGCGGCTTCTTCACGCCCGTGCGATTGAGCTCGCTCTGGTTGGCATTCAGCTCTTCGGCCTGAAAATACTCAAACGCATTCCCGTGAAACTGATTGCCGCCAGACTTGGTAACGATCGACACAATGCCGCCACCGGTGCGTCCATATTGCGAGTCATAGGTGTTGGTCAACACCTTGAATTCCTGCACCGTCTCCATCGTAGGAACGTGAATCACTGTGCGGTCGCCACGCACATTCGAGATGCCGTCCAGCAACACTTCGTTCTCGCGATTCTTGCCGCCGTTGATCGAGATGCCTGTTGTGCCGCCGATGTCGAAAGAACGCAAGTAACGCCAGTCACCCGTCTTGATCACCCCAGCCGCAGACCACGCAATCTGAAACGGATTGCGCCCCTGAGTTGGTACATTCTGCAGCAGTTCATTCGCGATCACCTGAGATCGCGAAGCAGACTCTGTCTCAAGCAAAGAAACCGCGTCTGATACTGTGATGCTTTGAGTGAGGTCCCCAACCTCAAGCTCAACGTCCACACGTGCCTTATCCTGCGCCTGCAGAACAATGTTCTCGCGAACAAATTTCTTAAAGCCCTTCAACTGCACATTCAGCGTGTAGCGTCCGGGTGCCAGAAACGGTAGTACGTAATTTCCGGAAGAACTCGTCTGTGCCCGCAACGTAGCATTCGTCGCCGTATTGGTGATCAGCACTTCTGCCGCCGCGATCGGGGCCGAAGACTTATCCGTGATCAGCCCCGAGAGGCTGGCCCTCACTTCCTGGGCGAACACAGACGCTGAACAAAGCAGTAAAAGCGCGACAAAGCGGACAAACATGTATACTCTCCAAGGTTGCAGCTGCAACGAGTCTTGGAAGTCTATCAGGCTAGTTGTCGTTACGCCACTGATTTAAAATCGCGTCAGCAACCGCGATCACCGGTTTGATCGCCTCAAGGTCGTGTACGCGCACAAGATAGGCGCCATTCAAAATCGCCGCCGTCACGCCTGCCGCACCGGCAAACTCAAGCTCACGATCATTCGCCGTAGGCACCAGCAGTTTCTTGGTTGGCCCCACCATTACCGGAACCCCAATGCCACCCAGAATTCCAAGCCGGCCCAGAATCTCGTAATTCTGTTCTTTGCGTTTGCCGAAGCCAAGGCCCGGATCAATCACCAGTCGAAACTTCTCAATACCTGCACGCAACGCGCGATGTACCGCCGCATCCAGGTCCTTCGCAATCACACCAACCACGTCCTTGGCTGGGGGCAGTCTACCCCAGGCATCAGGCCTGCCACGCATATGATTCAAGATCAATCCTGCATCGTGATTCATGATTGTCTTGGCGAGAATCGGCTCCCACGTCAAGCCACTGGGATCATTGATAATCTCAACGCCCATCTTCAATACTTCTTCCGCAACTGCTGCCTTGTAGGTGCTGACACAGATCGGAACACTCAGCTTGTTCTTGATCCTCTTGAGCACCGGCACCAGCCGGCTCAATTCTTCTTCAGCGCTCAGCGGCTTATCGCCAGGGCGCGTGGGCTCTGCCCCAAGATCAATCACATCGGCCCCAAGCTCATCCAGTTCGATCGCCTTGGCAAAGGCGCGATCCGGGTCATTGGCCTTGGGCCCACCACTCGCCACCGACAAAGCAATCGGTGCAATGATAAACGTGCGTTGTCCCAGCCGCAGCGTGCGGCCTTTCAATTTCCAATCGATATTGCGCCGGATGATGGCCATAAGATGTTCCTTAACTCGCTACCGTCAGACGGATCCAGCGATAACGCTTCCCGACACGGACGACAAATTCCCCGGGCTCCATACGCTGGGCCGGGTTTGTAACAGATTCTAAAGTGACTGAATTGCCAGCCTTCACCGCCCCGCTCTTGATCAGACGATCGGCATCGCCCACACTCTGCGCAAGCCCTGCAGCAACCAGAATGCGGTTAATGCGCGCATCGCTAGCCTCGGCGTGATTCTCAGGCAGCGGTACGCTGCCCCAGCCCTCAGCCACGCGAGCAGCAGCGTCCTCACCATGAAAATCCTTGACGATCCGGTAAGCCAGATCCTTCTTTGAAGTCAGCGGATCCAGCGCCGCAATCTCGTCCATCGGCAAGTCCGTCAGCAGTTCAAAATAACGAGGCACCAGCGCATCGGGCATATTCATGAGCTTGCGAAACATATCGGTCGGAGGCTCGGTAATCCCGACATAATTACCCTTCGACTTCGACATTTTCTCAACGCCATCAAGACCCTCAAGAATCGGCACCGTAGCCACAATCTGCGGCAACAAACCATAATCCTTTTGAATCTCACGGCCCACCAGCAGGTTGAACTTCTGATCGGTGCCGCCAAGTTCGACGTCACACTTCAGCGCCACAGAATCATAAGCCTGCGCCAGCGGATAGAGCAGCTCATGCATGGAGATCGGAATCCCCTCTTTGTAGCGCTTGGAGAAATCATCACGCTCGAGCAACCGCGCCACTGTGTAGTGCGAAGTCAAACGAACAATCTTTTCGTAAGTCAGCGGCTCCAGCCACTCGCTGTTAAATCGCAACTCGGTCTTCTCGGGGTCCAGCAGCTTGAAGACCTGTGCCTTGTATGTCTCAGCGTTTTTCGCCAATTCCTCACGAGTCATCGGCGGCCGCATTGCATTGCGCCCAGTCGGGTCGCCAATCAAGCCGGTCATATCGCCAATCAGAAAGATCACCGTATGACCCATATCCTGAAAGTGCTTCATCTTGCGGATCAAAACCGTATGGCCAAGATGCAGATCAGGAGCTGTCGGGTCAAAGCCTGCCTTGACACGCAAGGGTCGGCCTTCCTTCTGTGCGAGCTCTAAACGCTCACGCAAATCCTCTTCGCGAATAATTTCCGCAAAGCCTTTTTTCAAATAAAACAGTTGTTCGTCGACGGAGAGCACTTCTATCAATTGTAGGGGAAGCGCTTCTTCCAGTCCGCAAAATCGATATTGAGCCCAAGCCCCGGCCGGTCGGGTAACCGCACCGCCCCCTTCTCCACCAGCGGCAGCGTCCCACCAGTCAGCTCATGCATCTTGCGCATATTCGCCCCATCCCACTCATTCATCAGATAGCTGCGAACACCCGCCATCGATTGCACACTCGCCATATGACCCACCGGTCCGTACCACATATGAGGCGCAATCTCGACGCCATACAGCTCACCCAGCGCCGCAATCTTGCGAATCTCAGTGATCCCGCCGCAATGCACAATATCGGGCTGGATGATCATCGCGCCCTTGGCCTCCAGCAGATCCCGAAACTGCCACCGGTTCAGCAACCCCTCTCCACCAGCCAGCGGAACCGGGCTCTGCGTCGCAATCGCCCCCAGCGCCGGGTTCGATTCCCGCCACACCGGCTCTTCGATAAACATCACCTTCAGCGGAGCAACCGCC
>CANGVB010000517.1 GCA_947456995.1 Bryobacteraceae bacterium
CTCACTCCTCGAGATCACCAAACCAGACATCCGCATCCCGGCCGGCGCGAACCTCCATCTGGAGAAAACCACCTTCACCATCCCGGCCAAAGTCCAGCTCCACGCCATCCTCCCCGTCTTCCAACTCCTCGCCGCCGAGTTGCACCTGCGCCAGCAAGGCACCCAAGACTATTTCCTCTTCATCGATCCCTTCGAGCACCACCTCATGACCAGCTACCAACTGGCGCGCCCCCTTCTCCTCCCCAAAGACTCCAAACTCGAGGCAGAAGCCATCTACGACAACTCAACCCAGAATCAGTACAACCCACACCAAAAACTGCGCGAGGTCCGCTTCGCCGAAAACGGCCTCGATGAAACCTTCCGCATCTGGCTCACCGTCTCGCAATGAATCAGCCCCTGCACCACCGCCGCATCCGCACCAGCAACCTCAAGGGCTGGACTTCAAACACCCTCAACGAGCTCAGCGAACTCTTCGTCAAGCAATGCGCCCTCTCCCCACAACCCGCGCTCGACATCGGTGCCGCCCACGGCATCGCCACCATCCCCGCACTCGCCGCCGGCGCCCGTCTCATCGCCAACGATTCCTCCCCAGAACACCTCGACAAACTCAAAGCCCTCACCCCCGCTGAGTTTCAAGACCGTCTCCAACTCCTCCCCGGCCGCTTCCCCCGCGACACCAAACTCAAAGCCGAGAGCCTTGATCTCGCCCACGCCTCCAACGTCTTCCACTTCCTCACCGGCCGTCAGCTCGAACAAGCCGCCGCCTTTCTCGAACACGCTCTCCGCCCCGGCGGCAAAGTCTTCATCCTCGCCGCCACCCCTTACATGAAGACTTTCGAGCCCTTCATCCCAACCTACGAATCCCGCGTCGCGCAAGGCACCCCCTGGCCCGGCTGGATCGAAAACGTCCGAGACTATTCCACCCACCGCCTCCTCAGCAACCTCCCCAAATCCATCCATCTCCTCGACGACAAAGTGCTCCAACAAGTCTTCGAAAGCAACGGCTTCATCACCGAGCAATGCTGGTACCTGCGCCGTCGCGATCTCCCCAAAAGCATCGCCCTCGACGGCCGCGAAAACGTAGCCTACATCGCCCGCAAGATCTGAGCCGCACTCCGGTAAGTACTCGCCGCAGCCAACACCGTATCGGCAATCGGGTCAGCATAACCCCCACCCAGCGTCACCACACAAGGCACCCCGGCCTCAGCCACCATTCGAAACACCATCTCGTCCCGCTGCTTCAGCCCGGCCTGCGTCATAGACAATTTCCCCAACCGGTCCGACGCCAGCGCATCCACCCCAGCCTGATAAAAAACAATATCCGCCCCAAACTCAAACGCCCGCGGCAACACCTTCTCCACCGCCGCCAGATACTCCTCATCCGACGTGCCATTCTCAAACTCAAGATCAAGACACGATCTCTGTTTGCGAAAAGGAAAGTTATGCCGTCCATGAGCAGACAGCGTATAAACCTCCGGCCGCCCGGCAAAGATCGCCGCTGTCCCATCGCCCTGGTGCACATCCAGATCCACAATAGCCACCCGCCGCACCAGGGCCTCATCGAGCAACGTCTGCGCCGCCACCGCAATATCGTTCAACACACAAAAGCCCGATCCAAAGTCCCGATAAGCATGATGCGTACCGCCAGCCAACACTCCACTCCAACCTTCAACCAGCGCCCGCCGCGAAGCAGCCACCGTCCCACCAACACTCGACAAACTGCGAGCAATCAACTCCGGCACCTGAGGGAATCCAATCCTGCGAATCTCTGCCTCGCCAAGGCTGCCGCTCAGAAAAGCATCGACATAACCAGCATCATGCACGCGCAACAAATCTTCACGCCGCACCATCGGCCCAGGTGCAAAACGAAACTGCGGCTCTCGCTCAAGCTCCTGCCGGATCAACCGATACTTCTCCATCGGAAACTTATGCCCGCCGGGCAAAGGAATATCGTGGTGATCGCAGTAGTACAGAACAAACATGAGCGCGCCGCAGCTTCTTCAGTCTAAAACTCCTCGCACAAGCTTTGGATATTCTTCAGCATCGTCGCGTACTCCACAGCCTCCGCTTCAGACCCAGCTTGCCTTCCCTCGTGCATAGACTTTGCCAGCTCAGTAATGCCTGTCATCAGTTGATGCCCAAGAGCCGAATTAAACTCCTCATAGGGCATCGTCATAGCAACTTTAGCCGCACGGTCTAAAGTTTCCGTTGCGGTCAGCTCAGCTTGGTTTGCAGCCATCGTTTTGCCTTGGGCTCTGCCCAGAATGGCCGTAGTCATCAAAAGGGTAACTGTGATGCAGATGTTTTTCATAATCTCGTCTCCTGCAAGTAAAGACGAACTAACTCAAGAAATCGACCACATAACTTATGTTAAGAAGTGTATGTAAGCCATTGTAAAATCAGCCCCCGCAATGTAAAGAAAGCCACTCCACCAGCGGCGCAGCAAATGGCAGAATCCCCTTGTAGCGCAACATGTCCTCCGGGCAACTGCGCAACACCCCAAGCAGGATTTTCTGCTGCTGCAGAGTCAAGCTCTCCACCGTCTGCGTATAGGTGTGCAACGTAAACAAAACCGTCCTGCTCTGCTCAAGCAAACTCAAAGTCTGCCGCTCCGCCCGCATCCAGCACCGCGCCCCGGCATTGCCCGCATCCACCTCCCGATTCCACTCAGCCACGCGCGCATCCCATCTCGAAGTCAGATCCATCTGCCCGGTCGACTTCACCGCCCAGTTCAATCGCGACACAGGCCTGCCCGGCTTCAACCTCTCCAGTAACTTCTCGCTTGACGGCCCAATCGTCTTGTCAAAGTCCGGCACCGGCCCATGGATCTCCATAAACGGCCGTCCGATCTTGTCATCAAGACACCACGCATTGGCAAAACACAAATGCCCCGCAATCAGCGGCAACCCGGGCTGCTTGGCATCAAGAATCAGCAGATCCTCCTGCACACAATTCCCTGCCCCCAGAATCGGCAACCGCTCCACCACATCAACACTCACCCCGCTCGAACTGCATATCCACTCCACCAGCTCCACCTGCGCCTCAGCAGCCTCAGGCAATGCCTGGCAGTAATAAGACTCATCAAAAGCCATACACGCGCGCTTCAGCTCAAGCTCAGCTCCAAACGCCTCATCCGCTTCAAAAATCTCTGCTGCCGATCCAAGCGGCGTCGCACCAATCCGCAACTCATACTCCGGCTGCCGCAACGGAAAATACTTTGCCGGAATCACAACTCATCCTTTCCCACTGCCGCCAGCCCAAACAACGCAAGAAACAGCGTCAACACTTCCGAATCCCCAAGATTGTGCTCAAACAATCCACTCGACGCAAGCCCCGCCATCGACGCCAGCGCAAAGTACCGCAGCGCCGACGGCCGCCTCATCCAGGCCCTTACATTCAACCCCACAAAGACAAAGAAACAGAACAGCGCCGGCAGCCCCCGCTCCGCCCCATACTGCAGATAAAGATTATGCAGATGCCCGTAATAACCATCCGGCAGCGGCTTTGCAGCCCGCTCGGGCGTCAGGTATTCCCGAAAATGTTTCCCCGGCCCCTCAGGCCCAAGCCCCAACAAAGGATGCGCCGCAATCATCCGCCAGCCCACCTCCCGTGTCACCTCGCGATGGGCATTGGAATCCACCTCCCCATGCGGCCGCACGATGCTCTCCATCCGGCTCCGAATCGCACCCGGC
>CANGVB010000518.1 GCA_947456995.1 Bryobacteraceae bacterium
GAGTAGCTCAGGCACCGCACTCTGCATGCGAAAAGCCAGGTCATAGTTCTGAATCGTGGCTTCGATTTCGCTTACTGCGCCGAAGCGAGCGAGGACACCCTGATTGAGTTTGAAGAGCAGACTCAGTTTGTCCTGCTGCTCCTGAGGGGTCTTATCGATCGGCTTGAGATCGGCGATTGGGTGATCCCCGCGACGAAACAGGGTTGCCTGGTAAGACGCAGGAAGGAAGCCGGCACCGAAGCAATCAATGCCACCGGGCGGCACCAAGCCGTTGTCGAGCACGATGAAGCCCGGCAGATTCTCACTCTCACTGCCCAGACCAAAGTTCGCCCAGGCACCCATACTGGGGCGGCCTTGAAAGCCGGAGCCGGAATGCAGAAAGTAGTTGGCCGCTGTGTGTTCGCTATGGTCGGCAACCATCGAGCGGATGATCGTCATGTCGTCCACACAAGTGGCAAGATGCGGAAAGAGTTCGCTTACGGGTGTACCGGATTGCCCGTACTGTTGAAATTGAAATGGCGATCCATAGATCTTGTCGGTGATATTAAAGACGGTGGTTGGTGGCTTGAAGGGAAGCTTCTGGCCGTTCTCTTTGTTCAGCCTCGGCTTGGGATCAAAGCTGTCCATCTGCGAAGGCCCACCATCCATGTAGAGGAAGATGACGGATTTCGCTTTGGCCGCAAAGTGAGGTTTACGGGCGGCTGCCCTCGACTCATCTGCAAGCATGTGTAGCAGCGCCAAACCGCCAAAACCATTGGCCCCACGGCAAAGTGCATCCCGACGGGTCAGCTTATTGGACATATAGAAACTCCGCTGTATTGAGCAGGACATGGCAGAGGCTGGTCCAGTCGTGGGTCTTGAGATAGTCTTCGGCGAGTGTGCGTTCCTGGGGCAGTACCTCTCTGGCGAACGCTGTCTCGTAAAGCCAACCCAGCCGATCCTGCTGCGAAGCAGAAGCTGCTGCCCAACGCTGTGCCTGCAGCAGAACGAACTCATTGTTCATCATCAGCAATGCCTGGGCCGGCACGGTAGAAGACCCGCGTGCTCCGAAGGTTGAGATCGGTAGCGGGTAATCGAAGGTGAGGAAGATCGGAGATAGAAAGTTCCTTCGAACCTGAATGTAGATCGAGCGACGGTTCTTGCCGTCGAGCGGGCCGCTTACGGGCTTGCCTCTTCCGTCCTGATAGGGGCTCACGTGTGGCATCACCGATGGGCCAAAAAGTGTTTGGTCAAGCGAGCCGGAAACCGCAAGCATCGAATCGCGCAGGGACTCTGCATCCAGCCTGCGCGGTGGCATGCGGGACAAGAGATCGTTGCGCGGATCAACCTTTGTTACCGCTGGATTAGCTTCGTTTGACATACGGTAAGCCGCGGAGAGCAACATCTTGCGATGCAGCGCCTTCAGGCTCCAGCCACTCTCCATGAATTCAACTGCAAGGGTATCCAGTAGTTCCTGGTTGCTCGGTTCTTCGCCCATGCGGCCGAAGTTATCCACCGAGCGCACCAGGCCCTGGCCGAAGTGATGCTGCCAGACACGATTGACGATCACACGAGCCGTAAGTGGGTTCTTCGCATTTGCCACCCATTCGGCGAGTTCACGCCTCCCGCTATGATCCCGTTCGATCGGAGTATCTGTCTTCCAGACGGCATTCAGGAAACCCCGTGGAACCGGCGGCCCCAGGTTCTCATGGCTGCCCCGGATATGCAGCTTGGTGTCACTCGGTGCTTCATCCATGCTGACCAGGGCAAAGGTGGTTTCAGGGATCTCAACCGGCGGATCCACAAACGCAGCAGGCATCGCACCACCTTCAACTTCGGGCGGCTTCTCGTCATCGGAGAGTACAATTTGCGCAAGCGCGAGATACCCGCTGCGGCTGCGATCCACGATTTCGATATAGCACTCGCGGCCAATTTCTTTGGTCATGCGAATGGTCTTCCATTGCCATTCTGGAAGCGGATAAAAGTGGGCTGTCTTGTGATCGTCAGCCACCAGGGTGACCCGAAGATCACCGCCGTTGAAGACCTTCTTATCCGGAGTTGAGCCCAGTACGCGCACATGCATATACATCTTGGGCATGCGGAATTTCTCAGAAGTCAGAGACCCTGTAAGCGCCATCGAACCTTCGCCCCTCGAATTCGCAACGGGGCCTTGGAGTGTTGCTGCAAAGGCCTGCCCCTCCATGCGCCAATCGTTAAACTCGACCAAGCCGTCTCCAGCGCGAAGCTTCACTTTGCCTCCGTCGATTGCGGGTTCTTTGTGTTGCCGCTTGATGGCGGATCTCGCTGTCTCGATCTGCCGTACACGCTCCGGGCTATCAATGACAGCTTCCCGCGAGTAGCTGCTATGCATGATGCCGGCCATGGCGTAATAGTCTTTGGTGGGCAGCGGATCGAATTTATGGTCGTGGCAGCGTGCGCACGCGAGCGTAAGGCCCGTAAACGTTTTGCTCAGTACATCGAGTTGATTGTCTACACGATCGGCGCGAGTCTTCACAGAGTCTGTCGCGCTATTGAGCACTTCGCCAAACCAGAAGAAGCCCGTGGCAATCGGTGACTCGATGAAGGACCCATCCTTACTCACACGCGGACGTGATAGCAGATCTCCGGCCAAGTGCTCACGGATGAATTGGTCGTAAGGCAGATCCTGATTGAGTGCGCGGATGACGTAGTCCCGATAGCGCCAGGAATCTGGTTTTTCATTGTCAAACTCATGGCCGTTGGTTTCAGAAAAGCGCACGAGGTCAAGCCAGTGACGTGCCCATCGCTCGCCATAATGCGGGGAGGCAAGTAGGCGATCCACCAGCTTTTCATCGGCATTAGCGGAGGTGTCGGCAAGATACGCTTTGATCTCAGCAGGAGTAGGCGGCAACCCGGTAAGGTCAACGCTGATGCGTCGCAGAAACTCCCTGCGCCCGAGTGCAGCAGCGGGGCGCAACTGTTTCGACTCAAGCTTCGCCAGCAGAAAGCGATCGATATTGGTTCGAGGCCAGGCCTGATTCGCAACAACAGGGACGGATGCCTTGACAGGTAATTCAAATGCCCAATTCGGTTTGGTTTCCTGTTTGGAAATGACAGGAGTGGTATCGATGCGAGGGTCTGGCGCACCCATCGCGATCCACTGTCGAAAATCCTCGATCACTGCATCACCGAGCTTGCCGGTAGGTGGCATTTGAAGCTTGCGATTGTTGTAGCTGAGCGCCTTGAGGATCAGGCTGTCCTCAGGCTTGCCCGGCACAAGGATTGGCCCCGAGTCACCGCCTTTGAGTGTGGCGGCCTTGGTGTCCAGTCGGAGCCCCCCAAATGGGGCCTTTAGCTTGCCGTTGTGGCAACCGATGCATTGAGTGGTCAGGGTCGGTCGAATCTTCTTTTCAAAAAACTCTTCGCCGGGGGTGTCACCCCATGCCGCAGCACAGAGACTGACCATCCATAGGAACTTCAAAGGCATTGTGCCGATTCTATCCTAGTCACTTAAATTGCATTACAAAGTATCGAGCTTGAGAGTGATGCCAACAGCCTCTCCCGTTTTGGTGACCTTGATGCGGGTGCTCGGCGTTGAAATGTTTTCCGTCACAGAGCCTGCAATGAGCCTGGTGATCTCTCTCTTTAGCGCATTGATTTGCGCTTCAGCCGAAATCACTTGAGTTCCGTTTGTCCCGCTATCTCCCTTTTTGATAGCGTCCTCTA
>CANGVB010000519.1 GCA_947456995.1 Bryobacteraceae bacterium
CAAGGTCGTCCGTACTTCGACAAAACCAATAAACGGCGTAAGCCCGCCGAGCCAGTTCTTTGGGAAAGAACTTTGTAGCAAAGTAAAAACTTTTAGACCCGGCCTCAGTGGCTTTCTGGGCCTCGAGAAACAGATCGTCAATGCTGCTCAACGAAGGGGAAGCCGCTGACACACCAGGTCCTCAACAATTTTTGCCGAACACAATACTCCCGGCATTCCCGCACCGGGATGAGTCCCCGCTCCTGCAAAGTATAGGTTCTGCACGTCTTCACTTTCATTATGCGGTCGGAACCAGGCACTTTGGGTGAAGATCGGTTCAAAGCTGAAAGCAGCGCCGGCATGGCTGCGTAAGGTTGTCTCAAAATCAAGTGGAGTAAAGTAGCGCTCGGTGGCGAGATTCTCGTTCAGCCCAGGCATGTAATTTTCGTCGAGCCAATTCATCACGCGATCCCGAAACGGCTTGGCTTCCGTCTTCCAGTCGATCCCGCTTAATTGATTCGGAACCGGGATCAGCACATAGAAGCAGTCGCAACCGTCGGGGGCCATCGATGGGTCGGTGGCCGAAGGCCGATGCAGATACATCGAGAAGTCCTCAGGAAGCTTCTTGCGGTCGAAGATGTCGGCCAGCAACTCTTTATAACGCTCACAGAGCAGGATCGTGTGATGCGCCAGATTGTCGTACTTCTTCTTTGTGCCGAAGTAGATCACAAAGAGCGACATCGAATACTTCATCCCGGCCAGCTTGCGGTCGGTCCAGCGCCGCCGATCCTTCGGCTCGAGCATCTTGCTGTAGGTGGTGGCAACATCGGCATTTGAGACAACGATGTCGGCGTTGATCTTCTCGCCCTTCTCGGTCTCCACACCCTTCACTTTGCCACCTTCTACGAGGATCCGTTTCACCGGAGTGTTCAGTTGCACTTTTCCGCCCAGCTCCGCATAAAGCTTACCCAGCGCAGTCACTACCGCACCCGTGCCACCCATTGCATAGTGAACGCCCCACTCGCGCTCCAGATGGTGAATCAGGGCATAGATCGAAGTGGTGCTGAAGGGATTCCCACCCACCAGCAAGGGATGAAAACTGAAGACCCTCCGCAAGCGGTCATCCTTCACGTAGCGGGAAGCAAACTGATACACCGTGAGATGGCTTTCCAGCTTGATCAGATCGGGTGCGATCTTCATCATGTCCATAAACTTCAGAAATGGCTTGGCAGAAAGCTCAACAAAGCCTTTGGCAAAGATCGCCTTAGCCGCACGAATCATTCGCTGGTATCCGTCAACGTCATCGGGCGCCATCTGACGGATCTTTTCAATCGTCGCTGCCTCGTCGGCGTTGTAATCGAAACTGGTGCCGTCGTGAAACTCGATCTTGTAGAAAGGATCAATCGGGACGATGTTCACGTAGTCAGAAGTCTTGCGCCCGGCACCTTCAAACAACTCGTCGATCAGAAACGGAGCAGTAATCACAGTCGGCCCGGCATCAAACGTAAAGCCGTCCTGACGATAAACATAAGCACGGCCGCCCAGTTGATCCCGAGCTTCCAACATCGTGACATCATAGCCACGCGTGGCGAGACGAATGGCAGATCCAAGACCGCCAAATCCGCTGCCGATCACAACTGCTTTATACGTGGGTTCTTTGCTCAAGGTATTGGACAAGTTCGAGTAGGGGTTCAGCGTGCGCTCCGTAATGCTGGAGGCTGGCGCGGCATTGCTCATAGGTTTCGTCAAGAATCTTTCGGTCTTCAAGTTCGCCGTCGATAAAGTCATCGGTCAACTGGAAGGCGACGCCGAAATGCCGGCCAAATGCTTCCAGTTCTCCAGGCCCGCCCTCCGGCAGAGCAACACATCCCGCTTCGACGGCTAACTGAAATAACGGAACGGTCTTCATGTCGTTTACAGCAGATCTCTGCGCATTGCGTTCATCCCCAACCAGCGCTAGATCCATGCTTTGGCCACCGATCAGCGAACTACAATCCAGAGTCTTAAGCAACGCCATCTGGAAGCGCCTCAGATTGCTGGATTCAGCCCCCTCCATCACAACCCTGGCAGCCATGGCGACCATCGAGAAGGCACCGAGAATGGCGGTCGGTTCTCCATACTGCAAATGCACGGCAGGCCTGCCGCGGCGGATCGATTCGTTGTCCATGCAGGGCAGGTCGTCAATGATGAGGGACGCGCTATGGATTAGTTCTACGGCAGCGGCAGCCCGCAGCGTATCGTCGGTCTCGGCCTTCAGCATTCGCGCCACACGCAATGCAAGGATCGGACGCACCCGTTGCGCCTGCCCCATCACTGCATATTCCATTGCTTTAGGCACGGGGTTCCATCCGGCTTCCAGACCCTTGCTCAGCATGGCAGCCAAACAGGATTCGACCTTTTGTTTGTCCTGGTCGAAGATGCACGGCGACATCGATGCTCTAAAGCTAGTTTCGATTTCGCTCTGTAGAAATACATTCGACATAAATGCTGTTCTTTCTTGATTCAACCACATTGAATTTGGTTCATAAAATTCAAGTGAGAAAATCTCCTAACTTCGCTCACTTCATACAGACATGGCCCTCTACCGCACCCGCAGCGCTGCAGTCTACGGAATTGATGCTCACATCATCGATGTCGAAGTCGATATGGCCCAATCTGGCAGCGCCCGCGACTTCATCACCGTCGGCATGCCGGATACTGCCATTCGCGAAAGCCGCGAACGCATCAAGAGCGCCCTTCTCAACTCCGGCTACGGCTACCCCAGCCGAAGCGTCACCATTAATCTTGCTCCGGCAAACATTCGCAAAGAGGGCGCTGGCTTTGATCTCCCCATGGCCATGGGCATTCTCGGTGCCATGGGGATCTTCAAAAAGAGCGAACAGCATCTCATGGTGGGCGAACTCTCCCTCGACGGCCTGATCCGCCCCGTACGTGGTGCCCTCTCCATGGCGGTTTGTGCAAAGAAAATGGGCATTCCGAACGTCGTAGTACCTGAAGAAAACGCAGCAGAAGCCGCAGTAGTCGAGGGCGTCAACGTATACGGCGTCCGCCACCTTGGCGAAGCCGTCAGCCTCTTCACCAATCCAGACCGCATGCCCCCGGCCCGGCCCATTTCCAATCCAATCGAGCAAAACCATCTCGACTTCGCCGACGTTCGCGGGCAAACCATCGCCAAGCGCGCCCTTGAAGTTGCCGCTGCCGGTGGTCATAACCTCCTCATGATTGGCCCACCCGGTTCGGGCAAAACCATGCTTGCCCGGCGACTTGCCGGAATCCTTCCACCCCTCAACTTCGTCGAAGCCCTCGAAACCACACAGATCCACAGCGTCGCTGGCGTCCTGCCCAAAGGTGCCGGCCTTCTCAAAGACCGCCCCTTCCGCTCCCCACACCACACCGTCAGCGACGCTGGCCTGATTGGCGGCGGCAGCGGCACTCCCCGGCCCGGCGAAGTCTCCCTCGCCCACAACGGGGTCCTCTTCCTTGACGAGCTTCCCGAATTCAACCGCAACGTTCTCGAACTCCTCCGCCAACCCGTAGAAGAAGGCAGCGTCTCACTCGCCCGCACCAACATGACGCTCACCTTTCCCGCAAACATCATGCTCATGGGCGCAATGAACCCCTGTCCCTGCGGCTACTACGGCGACCGCACCAAAGAATGCCGCTGCAATGGCACACAAATCCAGCGCTACATCGGCAAGATCTCG
>CANGVB010000520.1 GCA_947456995.1 Bryobacteraceae bacterium
AGGGGCTCGACCTCCGCTGTGGAGTAAAAGTAAGCCACATCATCGCCTCAGGCAATCAATGGACGCTTGAAACCGATTTTGACGAAACACTCACGGCTGACGCGCTGATCGTCACAACTCCGGTTCCACAAACCCTCGCACTGCTCGATTTCGATCTGGTGGAATCTGAGGCCCTGGCGCTGAAACGAATCGAATACGAGCGCTGCATCGCCGTCATGGCAATTCTGGAAGAGCCCGCAAATCTCCCGGAACCCGGTGCCCTACAGATCCCCGAAGCCGAGCCCATCTCCTGGATCTCGGACAACCACCGCAAGGGTATCTCAACAATTGCGAACTCGATCACGATCCACGCTGGCCCCAAATTCAGTCTGGATCACTGGGAAACGAACGCCGAAGAAGTTGCTGACAAACTCTTGGAAGGCTACAAGGTGAGTGCCTGGAAGCTGCACCGCTGGAAGTACTCAAAGCCCTCCGTCATGCATGCAGAGAGAAGCTTCGTGGTAACCGCGCCAGCACCGCTGGTCTTAGCCGGTGATGCCTTTGGAGAAGCCCGTATCGAGGGCGCAGCCCTTAGTGGTTTGTCTGCTGCGGAACAGCTTCAAGCGCTGCTTTAGCCGCCTTGAACTGCATCAGACCCTGATACTCCTGCCACAGAGTCGTGAAGCCAGCCCAGTAGTAGCCGCTGACGAAGATCATCAGAAACGGAATGCTCAACAGGTTGAGCGACTCGATGCAGTAGTAAACCATCGCAGCGAAGACGGTACCCATAGCGATTTCGGCAAAGGGCAACCAGCCGCTCTTGCGACGATATTCCACCTGTTCGAGCTTCACCTTCTTGTCGCTCAGATTGTACTTGGCAGTGCGGGCGAAGCTGGTCTCAACACCCATCAGCGCCTCAAGGACAGCCTTGGTATTGCTGATCGTAAGCGCAACACCGGCAGCCATCAAGGCAGGCATAAACCAGATCGTACGCTTCCAACCCACCGGATCAATCTCACGCTGGGCAATCAGATAGAAAGCCGTCAGACTGACAAAGTTCGCGATGATCAACGGGAAGTCGATCAGCAGCATCTCCAGCGGACCCATGTAAAAACGCACAATCATCACCGGCAACATCAGCGCCGAAACGATGATCATCAACGGATAGGAAATATTCGGAGTAAGGTGGCAAATCGCTTCCAGCTTCACGCGCCACGGCAGCTTGGTATCAAGAATCATCCGCAGCAGCTTCTTCGCACACTGCGTCAAGCCCTTGGCCCAACGAGACTGCTGCACTTGAAAGCTATAGGTTTCCACCGGCAACTCAGAGGGGCATTCCACATGAGGGAGGTAAACAAAGCGCCATCCCTTCAACTGTGCCCGGTAGCTAAGATCGCTATCTTCGGTAAGGGTATCGTGCTGCCAGCCACCCGCGTCTTCGATCATCGCCTTGCGCATGATCCCGGCGGTGCCGTTGAAGTTGAAGAAAAGTCCGTTACCAGCACGCGCACCGTGTTCGAGAATGAAGTGGCCATCCAGGAGCATCGTCTGCACTTCAGTCAGCAGATTGAAGTGGCGATTGAGGTAGGTCCAGCGAGTCTGCACCACACCCACTTTTTCGTCGGTGAAGTGATGAACAGTCTTTTCGAGAAAGTCTTCGGGGATGACAAAGTCAGCATCAAAAATGGCGATCAATTCGCCAGTAGCCGTCGGAATCCCGGCCTGCAACGCGCCCGCTTTGTAGCCCTTGCGATTCTTGCGGTGTCGATATTCCATGTTGAAACCACGCTCAACATAGGTGGCGACGAGGGCTTCGGTAAACGGAGCGGTATCGTCGGTAGAGTCATCAAGAATCTGGATCTGCAGCAGACCCTCTGGATAGCGAACCTTGCTGGCGCTCTCAAGCAAACGCTCGACAACATAGCGCTCATTAAAGAGCGGAAGCTGGATCGTAACCTTGGGAAGTTCTGTAAAGTACCGGGATGGCTCTTTGGGCATGTTTTTTCTGCCCTTGAAATAGCCACTGATCATGGCAAAGCGATGGCAGCCATAAAAGCTCAACACCGCAAGCATGATGAAGTACGGAATCAGGATGAGGTAATCGAAAGTCGCCAGCGAGTGAACACCCGCGAAGGTGTCGTCAAAAAGCGCGTCGATCAGTTTTTCAGTCGTAGAAGCAGAGCCGGTTAGCATAATAGGTGACTTGGTCCACTACTCCAATTCGATCTTGGCCGGGCTGGCTGCTGCTTTTTTGGCAGTGCTGGCCCTGGGCACACTTTGGACAAACGACGAAGCGGCGCGGATTACGTCTATAAGTATCGGATATAGTATAACTTATCTTTTCTATTTTGTAGCCCTCTGGATTGCCTCACGTGTGCCAG
This sequence comes from Bryobacteraceae bacterium, assembly GCA_947456995.1. GTDB lineage: Bacteria > Acidobacteriota > Terriglobia > Bryobacterales > Bryobacteraceae > Bryobacter. Next base: position 2,361 of record CANGVB010000520.1, read on the forward strand.
AATCGCCACACTTCAAAAAAGTAGTAGTACTGGCCGCCATCTCCTTTCGTTTCTTGGCCTTCACCCTCCCCTCCAGCCTGAGCGATGACTATTTGCGCTACCAGTGGGAAGCACAAACTCTATCCGAGGGGCTCAACCCATACCGCACCAGCCCGGCGCAGCTGGCAGATCCAGACCACCGCATACCCGGCTACGACTTTTCGGCCGTCTATGGCCCGGTGCTCGAATCCGCCCATTGGCTCACCTACCAAACCGGCCTACCCATGAAAACCTCGGCTTCTCTCGCCGAAGCCCTCCTGCTGCTTCTTGCCTGGCGGCAGCGCTGGCCAATCTGGCGCTGGATGATCCTTGCATGGAGCCCCCTCAGCGTTTATGAATACTGGATGAACGGTCATAGCGATTCCTGGATCATGCTTTTGCTTTTCAGCGCGTTTCTGACAAAAGGAAGCACCACCTGGATCTGGCTTGCTTTCGCCACTCTGACGAAGTGGTGGCCGCTGCTTCTGGTGCCCCTCTGGATCAGCCAACGATTCTCGGCACCGGGTTTGCTCGCCTACGCAGTACTCTTGTCGGGTTGCCTGCTGCTCATGCCAATCAGCGAGTGGATCACCAAAATCCGATTCACCACCGGCTTTCTTGGTGGCTGGCAGAACAACGCCTTCCTCTATCGATTCCTTACCGACAAAATGCAAGCAATAGGGATTTCGGTTTTCACCAGTGCAACTCTTCCCTTTCTCAAACTCGGCCTGGCTGAATCGATCCTCTGCTTTCTGACCGTCTTTCTTGCCTTCTCCGCCAACATACATCTTTGGTATCTGGGATGGTTGCTTCCCTTCCTGGCCGCAAGCCGTTGGGGGCCCCTTCCCTGGCTTTTGCCTATGGCTCTACTTCCTCTCGCCTACGACTCTATGATTGGTTGGCGGCTCAGTGGTTCTTGGCAAGAAGACGAACTTATGCGAGTCTGGATATGGTCTGGTGTGGTAGTATTTGCAGGCTATCGTTTTTTCAGCAAGCGGAATGGATAGAATAGACTACGAATGGCATTACATCTAAGAGTTTTGGCGATCGCACTGATTGCCATGGGAATCGGCGGCGGGCTTTTTTCCCTGATTTGGATGATTGCCAACGGCGGCCCCAGTGGTTTGGTAAATGCCTTTGATGACTTATCCTCGGTCATTGGCCCAATGGTTGTTGGAATCGTATTCCTTAATATTCTGCTCGCTGCCCCGATGGTGATGACTGGAATGGGCCTCCTCCGCGCACAGGGTTGGGCACGCACTATGGGTATGGTGGTCTGCGCTCTCGCCATCATCAACA
>CANGVB010000521.1 GCA_947456995.1 Bryobacteraceae bacterium
CTCGATTGCCCTGCTCGCCGTAGCCCTCTCGGCCGCCTCCCCGGAAGAAAGCGTCCGCGCCGCTGAAAAGGCCTGGACCGAAGCTGTCATCAAACAGGACATCCCGGCCCTCGAGCGCATCTTCTCTCCAGACCTGATCTACGCCCACTCCACCGGAAACATTGAAACCCGGGATGAATACATTGCCCGGCTGAAGACGGGCAAGCAACGCTACGACACTATGACTTACGAAAAGTCGAAGGTCACAATCCACGGCAGCTCTGCCGTTATGCATTCTGTGACACGATTCACAGGCAAGAACGATTCGGGTGCTTTCAACGACCACCTGATGGTGATCCACTTCTGGGTCAAAAAAGGAAATGCGTGGGTACTGGTAGCTCACCAGACCACACGCATTCCCTAATCGCTTAAACCTTCTCGGGCACGACGTAAGGCTTACGGTAATTCCGCTTCAGCATCTTGTCGGCTTCGGCATCACCCACGAACTTCTCTTTCGCTGAATCGAAGGTCAACTGCCGGCCGAGGCGATAGGAGATGTTGCCCAGGTGCGCGAGGCCGCTCGATAGATGCGCTGTCTCTACCGGGCCATTCTGGTCGCTCGTCTTGCGGCTATAAACGGCCTTGATGAAGTTCTGATAGTGGTTGCCGCCGGCCTTGCGGGCCGGGCCTTTATCTTTCTTTTGGCCGAGGTAAGTCTCGAAGGTGTCGTAACCCTTCACCACCAGATATCCTTCAGTGCCGTAGAAGATGTTGCCGACGCTGGCACCGCCTTCGTCGTTGGTCATCCAGTGGCGTACTTCAAACTGGATCATCTTCTTTTCTTTCGGATAGTGATAGAGCGAGGTCTGCACCTCGGGCGTCTCTTTGTCGTCGTCGAAGGTAAACTTGCCACCGAGAGAGGTGATCTTCTCCGGGAAGCTCTCCACGCCAAGGCCCCACATACACATGTCGGTCTCGTGGATGCCCTGGTTGCCGACGTCGCCGTTGCCCCATTCCCAATGCCAGTGCCAGTTGTAGTGAACATGGCGGCGGCTGAAGGGCACATGCTGCGCTGGCCCTTCCCAGATGTCGTAGTCGAGATTGGCCGGTACTGCCTCAGGCTGCTTATTGCCGATCGACGGCCTCCAGCGGAAGACAAGGCCACGCGACATGTACACGTTGCCAATCACGCCCTTGCGCATCAGTGCGACAGCTTCTTGCAGCGCTTCGCTTGAGCGCAACTGCACGCCGTGCTGCACAATGCGGTTGTACTTTTTGGCTGCCTCCACCATCTTGCGGCCTTCAAAGATGTTGTTGCTGCCTGGCTTCTCGACGTAAACGTCTTTGCCAGCCTGGCAGGCCCAGATCGCGGCCAGGGAGTGCCAGTGGTTTGGCGTGGCGATTGAGACCGCGTCGACTTCTTTGTCCTCGTAAACCTTGCGAAGGTCTTTGTAGGTCTTGATCTTCTTGCCGTACTTGCTCTGGAATTCGTCTGCGCGCTTGGCGAGCAGGTCTCCGTCGGGGTCGCAGATGCCGACGATCTCGGCGTCCTTGAGACCCATGAACCCGGCGATGTGATCTTTGCCTCGACCGTTCACGCCTAGGGTGACCACCCGGATCTTGTCATTGGGCGAACGCGCCCCCTGCACCAGCGGTGCGGCCAGGGCACCCATCATAAACATGCGTCGCGAACTCATTTTCCAGCGCTCCTTTTCCGCCTATCCTATCACTATGACTCCCCAACCGCTCCCAGATATCAACGCTGTTCACGAAGCCTTTATCACCACCGCGGTAGCGCGTCTTCGCCAGCAGGAATCCCGCATCCACGATTGCATCCGGCTCCTCTCAGAAGACCAGATCTGGGCCAGAGGCAACGAGAATTCCAACTCGGTGGCGAATCTGGTGTTGCACCTGATTGGGAACCTCGGGCAATGGGTGGTAGCGGGGGTTGGCGGTGCGCCAGATCATCGCGATCGCGACTCGGAATTCCAGACTCTCGCCGGAATCAGCAGGGAAGAGCTCTCCGCCCGGCTTAAAGCTCGAATGGATCAAGTGGTGGATGTGATCGAAAAAGTTCCGGCTCACCGCTTGCTCGAAATCGTGACTCCGCAGGGCAATTCGCTACCCGTGATGGAGGTTATCACACACATAACAGAGCACTTCTACCATCACGGCGGGCAGATCATGCTGCTTACCAAGCTCTACCTGAACATCGATTTGGCCTACTTCAGACACCTCGCTTCAAATAATGTTAATCACACTGAAACGATTCCTTAATAAAAAAAACAACTGTGGCCGATAAAAAATAATGCAACACGCGCCAATTTGCGCGTATCTTTATTAGCGAGGCCCAGTTTGCCAAATGCGATCTTTGTTGACCGCCACAACCACACTACTTCTGTGCACAATCCCTGCGCTCCGCGCAGACTCACTCCCCAACCTCACGGTTTTGCTCTCTGTTGATGGCAAAGCCTCTTCTGCCGCTTTGAACGAGATGAAGTCAGAACTCAACTCGATCATGAAAGAGACAGGTCGTAATCTGGACGTCCGGCTGCGTAGCCAGGCCGCGCCGAACGAGACCTTCAACGACGTCGTACTCGTCAAGTTGAAGGGCACCTGCAAAATGGAAAGAATGATCCCCTTCATGGACGAACGAGGCCCACTGGCGTGGACCCATTCGACTGACGGCGCAATTCTGCCCTTTGCAGAGGTTTCCTGCGACCGTATTGCCAATGCCGTAGCGGGAGCGCTATGGGGTGCCGAGCGCAAGCAGGCCGACAAGCTGCTGGGACGCGCCATGGGCCGCGTGCTGGCGCATGAGCTCTATCACATCATCGGCAAGACTCACGAGCACAACGCGGATGGTTCGCTGGCCAAGGAAGCGATTTCGGCCAAGCAGTTGATCTCGGATAAGCGGATCACCTTTGATATGCGGGATCTCAATCGGATGACGCCGTAGGCTTAGTCCTTAAAAACCCGCGCAAACAGCTTGTCGATATTCTTGAGCTGCCGTCCAGCCGAGAACGTCTCATCCAGCTTCTCAGCGCTCAAGTACTTCGTCACCTCAGGGTCAGCCGAAACTGCGGCCTTGAAGCTAGTCCCACTCTCCCAGCACTGCATCGCGTGCGCCTGCACCAGCCGGTAAGCCGTCTCACGCAACATCCCTGCCTCAGCCAGATCCAGCAACAACTGTCCGCTAAACACAATGCCCAGCGTGGCATTGAAGTTTGCCATCATGCGATCTTCATTCACACGCATGCCCTCAACCAGCCAGGTTGTCTTAGCCAACAGGTAATCCGTCAGGATCGTCGAATCCGGCAGAATCACTCGCTCCACCGAGCTATGAGAGATGTCGCGTTCATGCCAGAGCGCGATGTTCTCAAACGCAGCCTGCAAGTTAGACCGCACAATCCGCGCCAGCCCGCAAATCTGCTCGCACACAATCGGGTTCTTCTTATGCGGCATCGCGCTAGAACCCTTCTGCCCGGGAGCAAACGGCTCTTCGGCCTCACGCACTTCGGTGCGCTGCAGGTGGCGTACTTCAAGAGCAATCTTCTCAAGCGTCGCGCAGATCAGCGCCAGCACCGAGATGTAATTCGCATGAAGATCACGCGAAAGCACCTGGCTCGATACCGGAGCGGCCTTCAGCCCCAACCCTTCACAAATCAACTCTTCAGACTCAGGCGAAAGATGCGCA
>CANGVB010000522.1 GCA_947456995.1 Bryobacteraceae bacterium
ATAGCTGCGACAAACACGCGCTTCGGGTCCTTGTAATCAACAATCACCCGGCCAATCTGCTGGGCATCACGCAAGCCCATATTGCGCCAGGTCTTGCCGCCATCGGTGGTCTTGTAGATCCCGTCGCCAACACTCAGGTCCGGCCGCTGCAAACCCTCGCCACTGCCGACATAGATGATCTTCGGGTCATTCTCAAATACCGCAATATCCCCTACAGACCCTGTCGGTGCCTGATCGAAAATCGGCTTCCACGTTCGCCCTGCATCGGTGGTCTTCCACACCCCACCGTGATTCACACCAATGAAAAACGTATTCGGTTCTGCCGGTACCCCCACGGCACCTACTGTACGGCCGGCGCGAAATGGCCCGATCATGCGCCATTTCAAATCCTGCCAAAGCTTCGGGTCCAGCCCCTCTGCCCCCAGCATGAGTGTCGCGAAAGTGAAAAAAGAAACTAGCCGTCTCGTCATGATTGACGAGGATACCAACCCTCAAGCTAGTCAGGCAAAGTGGCGGCAATCCGCTTCGGGTCAAACCGCGAAACGCTGGCCTTGCCGCTATGCATCAGCCATACAGAGCCACTCGCAAAGCGAACCAGCCCCCCACCCTCACCGGCAAACTGCTGCACTACCTTGTCTGTCTTGGCATCGATCTTCGTGAGCGGATAACCCGCTGCACTCACCCACACAAAACCATCGCCAAAGGCAAGGCTTCCATTACCCATCGGCACACCCGTCTCAACAGTCGCGACAATCTTGAACGTCTTCGGGTCTACCTTCGATACCTTGCCTTCTTTGTTGCCCAATACCCACAGATGGCCCTCACCAAAGGCAACTGAAATGGGCTCAAGAGCAACCTCAATCCGCTTATCGACCAGATTTGCCTTCGTATCGATCCGCAACAGGCGGTTCTCCGCCGGGCAACTCACCCAGAGTGCCTCCTGCTCAAACTGCACCGTGTTGCAACTCGGGCCAAGACGCAGTTCACTCACGATGTGATTGTCTGCCGGGTCGATGCGAGACAATGTCCCCTTCTCATCGCTCAGCACAAACACGCTATCGGCATTGGCTGCAATCGCCAGCTTCGCCTTGCCCACCCCCACCTCAGCCGTTGCTGTAACTTTGCCGGTTTTGCTATCGACACGTGCAATCGACTGCTTCTTGCAATCAGGCACCCAGAGGCTCTGAAAGGCCGATATGGCGCCACCGCAGGGTGCCTCAAAACCCTTCCAGGCTTCCATCAACTTGTTGTCCCGATTCCCGATCCGCGCAATTGCACCCTTGTCACCAACAGGCAACAAAAGCGTCTGCCCATCCGCCATCAACCATCCCGGCGCTCCTTCAAGTGTCGCGTCCGCCTCAGCTTTCAAATTCGCAAACGGAATCTGAATTCCAGGAGTCTTGATACCGGCTTTGGGGGGCCAGGCGGGATTCTTGCCCGGCTTCTCTTTTTCTTTCCCAAACAAAAGCACCGGCAGCAAAAAAACAACTAAGCGGAACCGCATTAGAACCTCACCAAAAAAATAAATTTCAAACGGATTCGCAACAAGGAATAGAAGGGCAATCGAGGCCGAAAAGTGAGTATAGCGTTACTGCGAGAGATTGACAAATCCCAATGAAAATAGCTATAACTCTTGGTACGCAGACTGTTGCTGCATTGCTTCTGAACCTGTCCTTCATTCCCTTAGCCCTGTCGCGCTAACACTGTCCTCGATACAATAATTGAAAGTCTGGGAATCGAAACGGTCCGTAATGAAACTTGGCAAGCTGTTCAGCAATGCGATTCTTTTAGCTTCATGCGCCCTTGCGCAAAGCCCCAACACGCCGGAATTTTTCGAAAACAAAATCAGGCCCATCCTGGTCAACAACTGCTTCAGTTGTCACACCAATACAGCCATGGGCGGTCTTCGCCTTGATAGCGCCGAAGCCATGCTCAAAGGTGGCGCCAAACGTGGTGCTGCCGTCACTGCTGGCGACCCGGACAAAAGCGCCCTCATCCTTGCCATCCGTCACTCCGATCCAGACCCCAAATTCCGCATGCCCATGGGCAACAAGCTCAAGGATGCCGAAATCGAAGCCCTCACCTCCTGGGTGAAAGCCGGTGCCGTCTGGCCCAAAGCCATCCCCACCGCCGCCAAGGTCAACGGCAAATTCGTTATCTTCCCCGAGCAAAAGAAATTCTGGTCCATGCTGCCTCTCAAGCAGCCTGACCTCCCCACCGTCAAAGACACCAAGTGGGGCCGCACCAACATTGATCGCTTCGTTCTCTCCAAGCTCGAAAAAGAAAATCTGAAGCCAGTTCGTTTCGCCACCCGCACAGACCTGATCCGTCGTGCCTATCTCGACCTCACCGGCCTGCCCCCAAGCTACGACGAAATCCAGGCCTTCCTGAAAGACACCTCACCCGACGCGTACTCGAAGATCATCGACAAGCTCCTCGCCTCACCCCACTACGGCGAACGCTGGGGCCGCGTCTGGCTCGATGTCGCCCGCTACGGCGAAGACGACTACCGCAGCCTCGACCCGATGCGCCGCGGCTTCAACCCCTATCCAAACGCCTACATCTACCGCGATTGGGTGATCCAGGCCTTCAACGACGACATGCCTTATGACCTCTTCGTGAAGTCTCAAATCGCTGGGGATCTTCTCGACGCGAAGATGCGCCACAAGACTCTCCCCGGCACCGGCTTCATCGGTCTCGGTCCTTGGTATTACGACAACGGCTCAACCGAAGTCACCCGCGCCGACGAGCGTCACGACCGCGTCGACGTAGTCTCCCGCGGCTTCCTTGGCCTAACTGTCGCCTGCGCCCGCTGCCACGATCACAAATACGATCCCATCCCCCAGACAGACTATTACGCCCTCGCCGGCATCTTCTCAAACGTAACCTACGAAGAATATCCGATGGCCCCCAAGAGCGTTGTCGACGAATTCAAGAAGGTCGAAGACCAGATCGATCAGAAGCAAAAGATGATGGGCGAAATGCAAGCCAACCTCGGCAAGGCCCTAGCTCAGTCTCTGGTTTTTGAAACTTCAAATTATCTCCAGGGCGTCTTCGATGTCACCGGCCCTCGCAAGATGGAAATCAGCAACGTCGTCGAATCCCGCAAGCTAGACTACGAGATCCTCGAACGCTGGATCAAATACATGGCTAAGCCCCAGAAAAAGTATCCCAACAAGGATGCCTGGCAGGCCATGATGAAGAAGCCCGCTCCTGCTGCTCCTGAAGCGAAGAAGCTCGCTGACAAGTTCCAGGAAGACGCGGTCGCCGTCCTGCTGGCTCGCAACGAACTCGATGCCGAAAACAAGGTAATCGCCGACAAAGCCCTCGAAGGCACCAAGCCGAAGAAGCGCACCAACAAGCCTTCCAACTTCGTCACCAACGACGATTTCTGCCCCGGCTGCGGTCTCCGCCTCAAGAACCTTTCCGACGAGCAGAATAACTTCTACACCGAAATCTTCCAGCGCGAATTGACCGACGCTGAAGACCCCAACGTAATGATGGAAATGGGCAATCGCATGGGCAAGCCCGGCGTCCTCGCCTTCCGTGGCTGGGGCCTTGAGAGCCGTGTAGGCTCTGAATCCCAGGCCCAACTGGCCACCATCCGTAAGGACATCGAAGAAGCTCGCAAGAAGCTCGAGCCTTACTATCCTTACCTGCACGGCATC
>CANGVB010000523.1 GCA_947456995.1 Bryobacteraceae bacterium
ACGCTTCCAGTCACGCCTCCTTCGTGGATCACAATCAAGGCGGAGAAGTATGCGGGGATTCCGGTGTTTAACCCGAAAGCCGGAGGCTGGGTGAAGGGGGCGCAACTGATGGGAGTGCGCGCTCAGGAAACTACGAGTCCTCACCTGATTGATGGGGAGAGTTTTTCGTTGCGTGCGGGGCCTGAGGCGGAGGCATCTCTCTTTACCCGGGGTGTCGATTACGAAGTGGATCTCGCCTGGGGAACGTTTGGACGACTTGCCGGGGGCAAGATCGAAGAGGGGCAGGCGGTTTACGCGAGTTACCGGCACACGCGGCAACGTCTGGATTTGGTGGTTGTTGATAGCGCGGGCAAGGTGGTGTTGCGCCAGGGAGAAGAGCGGGCAGCGGCACCGGCGAGGCCGGAACTTCAGCCGGGTGAGCGTGCGCTTGGGACAGTCTATTTGTCTAGCATGACTGCGAAGCTGGAGGCGGCACATCTTTTTCCTGTGACGGAGCAGGCTTATCCGGAGGTACCGATTGCAATGAGCGCAACGGTGAAGCGTGTGATGGAGCGGCTGAAGGCTGGAGAGAAGTTGCGGATTCTCGCCTGGGGTGACAGTGTGACCGATGGGGCTTACCTCGCGAACAAGAGCACGGAGCGATGGCAAGAGCAGTTTGTGAGCCGGCTACGGGCGCGTTTTCCGAAAGCGCAGATTGAGTTGATGACGCAGGCCTGGGGCGGGCGCAACACGGGCAGCTATCTGGCCGAGCCTCCGGGCAGCGTGCATAACTATCGCGAAACTGTGTTGGGCGTGAAGCCCGATCTGATTGTGTCTGAGTTTGTGAACGATGCCGGGCTAAAGCCTGAGCAGGTGGAAGAGCGCTACAGCAAGCTGCTTGTGGATTTTAAAGAGATTGGCGCTGAGTGGATTATTCTGACGCCACACTATGTGCGGCCGGACTGGATGGGGTTGACGAAGGAACGGGATATCGACGAGGACCCGCGGCCTTATGTGCTGGGGCTACGCAGGTTTGCCGCGAAACATGATGTGGGAATGGCGGATGCGTCCCTTCGCTATGGACGGTTGTGGAGACAGGGGATTCCTTACAACACGCTGATGCTGAATGCGATCAACCACCCGGACGCACGGGGGATGCGGATCTTCGCCGACGCGCTGATGGCGCTGTTTCAGTAGAAGCGAATGCGGTTCCGTTAGGGCCGAGGAGCGCGAGAAGGGTGCTGACGGGATTGCCTTGCTCCAAGGGGTGGCGGAGGGGTAAAGAACCATTGACCTTGTAGCGGTTTCGACGGCCGACGCGCTCGGATTCGAGATATCCGGCTTCGATGAGGTCTGCAAGAATGCGCTGGGCGGCGCGCTCTGTGATGCCTACACTTATGGCAACTTCGCGCATGGTTTGATCGGGGGCGGCCGCGATCGAAAGCAGAACATGGCTGTAGTTGGTGAGGAAAGTCCATTCAGTTGCCATTGTCGAATTATACGACTTGCAACGTACGACTTGTTTGTCGTATATTTAAAGTCGTGAAACGGAGATCCGCATAATGACTTCAACCCTTACCCTTCCCGCCACCGGCGAAAGCCTGGCCAGCAATAAATTGACAGCCGTTACCGTAGCCATGGGCGACGGGATTGGCCCGGAAATCATGACGGCGACGCTGCGCGTTCTCAAGGCGGCCGGAGCTGAACTGGATATTGAGGAGATCAAGATCGGAGAGTCTGTTTACAAGCAGGGCTTCGCTTCGGGGATCGAACCGGATTCGTGGAAGTCTCTGCGGCGGACGAGTGTTTTTCTGAAGGCACCGATCACGACGCCTCAGGGCGGAGGGTATAAGAGCCTGAATGTGACGATCCGCAAGACGCTCGGGCTGTTTGCCAACGTGCGGCCGGTGGAGGCGTACTTCCCGTTTGTGAAGACCCTACACCCGGGTATGGATGTGGTGATTGTTCGTGAGAACGAGGAAGACCTCTACGCCGGGATTGAGCACAGGCAGACCGATGAGGTTTATCAGTGCCTGAAGCTGATCACGCGGCCTGGTACGGAAAAGATTATCCGTTTCGCGTTTGAATATGCCCGTCAGCATGGCCGGAAGAAGGTGACCTGCTTCACCAAAGACAACATCATGAAGCTGACCGATGGGTTGTTTCACAAGATCTTTGATGAGGTGTCAGCGGAGTATCCCGAGATCGCCAAAGAACACATGATCGTCGATATCGGGGCGGCGCGGCTGGCCAATAATCCGGAGCGCTTTGATGTGATCGTTACGCTCAATCTTTACGGGGACATTTTGTCAGACGTGGCTGCGGAGATTGCCGGGTCTGTTGGGTTGGCGGGCTCGTCGAATATCGGCGACAAGATTGCGATGTTTGAAGCGATTCATGGGTCTGCACCTGACATTGCGGGCAAGGATATTGCGAATCCATCCGGGCTGATCCAGGGGGCTGTGTTGATGCTGGTTCACATGGGCCAGGGTGAGGTGGCGAGCAGGTTGAAGAACGCGCTGATTCGCACGATCGAGGATGGGGTTCATACGGCGGATATTTATGATGCGGCTGTGAGCCAGCAACTGGTTGGAACTGCGGCCTTTGCCGATGCGGTTATCGCGAGGCTGGGACAGGAGCCGAAGCAACTGAAAGTGGCGAAGTTTGCGGCGAGTGAACGGGCACCGATGATTCACGTTAAGCGACGCGCGGCGGCAGTGAAAGAAATCGTTGGCGTTGATGTCTTTGTGCACTGGGCAGGAGACGATGCGGCAGAGCTAGCATCGCAACTAAAGGCAGCTGAAGAAGGCCCGTTGAAGCTGGTGATGATTACCAATCGCGGAGTGAAGGTGTGGCCGAATGGCTTTCCGGAAACCTTCTGCACGGATCACTGGCGCTGCCGCTTTCAGGCCGATGGAGCGACGGTGAAACATCGGGATGTGGCAGAGTTGCTGCTACGGTTGAGCGGTACAAAGCTGGATGTGATCAAGACCGAAAACCTGTGCACCTTTGACGGTGAAGCGGGTTACTCACTTGGCCAGGGGCAGTAGGCTGAGTTGGAGAATGTTGCCCTCGGGGTCCAGCACGTCGCAGGCACCCCAAGGGCGCATTTGAACTTCTACGCCTAGTGAGCCGAGGCGCTCAAATTCGGCTTCGACGTTATCGACCGTGAAGATCAGTTTGACGGGATAGTCTTCACGCGGCTCTGGGGGATCGGCGATTTCGATTTCGTCTGCGATGTGATCGGGGATGGCATGCAGGGAGAGGCCTGGGAATTCGACCCATGTGTCTGTGCGGGTATCGGGATTGGCTTCAAGGCCGAGCAGCTCCTCGTAGAAATGAACGGCGCGCTCGAAGTCTTTGACAAAGAGCATTGCCTGATGGAGTTGCATGTGGCCTTAAGGGTAGCGTGAATCGGGGGTTGACAACAAGCACAGGCATCGCCATACTACACCTAGACACACTATGCCTAGAATTGAAATGCCTTCTGGTGCGCTGGGACTCCTGATCCTGCGCGTGCTGCGATCTGGATCTTTGCACGGATATGCAATCGCGCAACGGATTCATGTTTTGTCATCCGATGTGCTGAAGGTGGAAGAGGGATCGCTCTACCCTGCCCTGCAAAAGATGTTGCAAAAGGGTTGGGTGAGTGCGGAGTGGGGTGTATCTGAA
>CANGVB010000524.1 GCA_947456995.1 Bryobacteraceae bacterium
AAGTCTTCACGATCTGTAACTCCTGATCGTCTACCCAGGCCGTACCTGAAAAATACCGCTTGCCCGGTTCAATCTTCTTCGGCTTGATCGCAAACACGTAGCAGGGCACTTCATCCACCAGCTCGTGGCCCAGATACCGGACGTAATAGGAATCCAGCTCCTCCGAGGTCAGCACAAATGGCAGCGTGTCCCGCATGTCCTGCAAGTCTTCAGGCTCAAGCAGCAGGTTCTGCAGGCTCTGGGGCGGGGCATAAACCACACGCTCGGTCCGCTTCCCTTCAATGAAAACCCAGTCGCTGGTGGTCTCATACTTACCGATCACCCGTTTCCGAGACGCATCCATCTCGTTCATCTTCGTTACCTGGCGGTAAATATAGTTTTGCCGTGCGCGCGAGAATTCACTCTCCTTGGCCGCAAACTTCTTGATGATCCCTTCGATCTCCGCCGGAGAGGGATCCTTCAGGTTGACAGCCGCAGAAAGCCCAAAGGCCATCGATAGAACCAGCGCTAGTATTTTCATTTCGTCTTACCTCATCAGATGTTTGGCGATCACGACTCGTTGCATGTTACTGGTGCCCTCATAGATGCGACCGATCTTGGCATCGCGGTAGAGCTTTTCCACCGGATATTCCTTGGTGAAGCCCACCCCGCCAAAAACCTCAATCGCCCTGCTGGCCACATTCTCGGCAATGATCGAAGCATAATACTTTGCCATTGCCGCCTGCTGAACAAATTCCTGCCCCGCATCGCGCAGCCGTGCCGCGTTGTAAACCAGCAAGCGCGCGGCCTCAATCTCAACCGCACACTCAGCCAGCGTAAACTGCACACCCTGAAAATCCCCAATCGCCTTGCCAAACTGCTTCCTCTGCTTGGCATAGCCCACCGCATGATCCAGCGCCCCCTGCGCGAGGGCAAGCATCTGCGATCCAATCCCTATCCTGCCCTCATTCAGGGTTTCAATCGCCACCTTATAACCCTTACCCACCTCACCCAACACCGCATCATCTCCCACCCAAACCCGGTTCAGCACCACTTCACATGTCGAGGAAGCCCTGATCCCCAACTTGTCTTCTTTTTTGCCAACACTCAGCCCTTCGCTCTCACGATCCACCAAAAAGCAGGTAATTCCCTTGTAGCCCAGGCTCGCATCAACGGTGGCAAACACCAGAAACAATCCCGCCTCGGCCGCATTCGTAATCCAAAGTTTCTGCCCATCCAGCACCCAGCCGCCATCCACCTTACGCGCGCTCGTTGTCAGCGCAAACGCGTCACTCCCCGCCCCAGCCTCGCTCAGCGCATAGCTCCCCACCATATCGCTAGCCAGCCGCCCCAGGTACTTCTCCTTCTGCTCATCCGATCCCCAGAGCCTCACTGCATTGTTTACAAGCGTATTTTGAACGTCCACACAGACGCTCACCGCCGGGTCCACCGCAGCCAGCTCTTCAATCATCAAAACGCTCTGGAAAAAGCTGCCCCCCTGCCCGCCATATTCCTCAGGCACGTCGATCCCCATAAAGCCTTGAGCAAAAATTTTGCGCAACAAACCCGCATCGAGTTTAGCTTCTTCATCCATGTTTCGCACCAGCGGGGCGATTTCCTGCCGTGCGAATCGGCGCACAACATCGCGAAACATCTGCTCTTCTTCACTCAACTGCGTCAGTGGCTGCATCCACTCGCTATTCTACGTGTTCGCTGGCGGCACCGCTGTCCCATTACCGGACACTAGTGCTTGCGGGCCGGCGATTCAGCCGTATCTCTATCCCAAACAATCCAAAAGCTTTTCGCTGCTTTCAATCCCTTGGCGCACCACGTGCATCTGCTACATTCAAGAATCATGGACATCAAGCGCGAAGGTATAGGACGTAAGAAGCTCATCCGCCGGGTGGTTCTGGGCATTGTTGCTGTTGCCGCCATTGGCGCAACAACGTTTGGCCTCAGCCGGCTCAAACCCGCCGCCCCCAACGTCGAATCCGCCACACTCTGGTTCGGCTCGGCCAAACGCGGCGCGATGCTCCGCCAGGTGCGTGGCCTCGGCACTCTCGTCCCTCAGGAAATCCTCTTCGTCCCAGCCACCAGCGAAGGCCGCGTCGAAAAGCGCCTCATGCTCCCGGGTAGCAAAGTCTCCGCCGGCACCGTCATCATCGAACTCTCCAATCAGGAATTGATGACCGCCCTCAGCGACGCCGAATGGGCCGTCAAAGCCGCCGAAGCCGAAATGCTCGACCTTCGGGTACGCCTCAACCGCGAAAAACTCGAACAAAAATCCAAAACCGCTCAAGTCCAGAGTGAACAGGTCCAGGCCCAACTCGGCTTCGACCGCGACACCAAACTCTTCAAAGAAGGCCTCACCGCAGACCTAACCGTTAAGCTCTCCAAGGCCAAAGCTGAAGAACTCGCCCACCGCCTCGAAATCGAGCGCGAACGCCTTGTCTCCAACGACGACATGATCCGCGCTCAGGTAGAAGCCAAGCGAGTCAACATCGAAAAACTCCGCGCCGCCTACAAGCTCAAAAAGAAGCAGGTTGCCGACCTCCGTGTCCGCGCTGGCGTCGACGGCGTCCTCCAGGATCTCCCCGTTCAAGTCGGCCAGCGCGTCACCATGGGCACAGTTCTAGCCAAGGTCAGCCAGCCCTGGCGCCTCAAGACCGAACTCAAGATCCCCGAAACGCAGATGAACGAAATCCGCATCGGCATGCCCGCCGACATCGATACCCGTAACGGAATCATCAAAGGTGAAGTAGCAAGAATAGATCCTGCTGCTGTGAACGGAACGGTTACCGTTGACGTACGTCTTATTGGAGAACTGCCGCAAGGCGCAAGGCCAGATCTCAGCGTCGACGGCACCATCGAGATCGAAAAACTGACTGACGTCCTCTATGTCGAGCGTCCCGTCATCGGTCAGGCCAATGCAACGGTAGGTCTCTTCCGGGTCAATCCGGATGGCAAAGAAGCCGAGCGTGTACAGGTGAAATTCGGACGAAGCTCCGTAAACACCATCGAAGTCATGAGCGGCCTGAAATTAGGCGACAAAGTGGTGCTCTCAGACATGAGTCAATGGGACGCCCATAACCGAGTCAGATTGAACTAAGAGGAGCAAGACAAAATGAGCGAAGCACCAGACCTGTTGACCATGGACGGCGTAACCAAGGTATTCCTTACCGACGAAGTAGAAACTCACGCCCTCAGCGGCATCCACGTAAACATCAAAAAGGGTGAGTATGTTTCGATCTCCGGCCCCTCCGGCTGTGGCAAGTCGACCCTCCTCGCCATCCTCGGCCTCCTCGATTCGCCCTCCGGCGGCACCTACGTCTTGAACGGCCGCCCCGTCCAGAGCCTCAAGATGAGCGAGCGCGCCCGCATCCGCAACCGCGAAATCGGCTTCATCTTCCAGGCCTTCAATCTCATCGGCGATCTCACCGTCTACGAAAACGTCGAACTCCCGCTCACCTACCGCGGCATGTCCGGTGCCGAGCGCAAGAAGCGCGTCCACGAGGCCCTCGAGCGCGTCGGCATGGGCCACCGCGTCAAGCACTACCCCTCACAACTCTCCGGCGGTCAACAGCAGCGCGTCGCCGTAGCCCGCGCCCTCGCGGGAGACCCGGCCATCCTCCTCGCCGACGAACCTACCGGTAACCTCGACTCGGCCA
>CANGVB010000525.1 GCA_947456995.1 Bryobacteraceae bacterium
GCTCGAAATCGACCGGCGAGCAATGCCTGATATTGAACTGAAATTCTTCGGGTTGGCTGGCGAGCTTGTGGGTATGGGCTTGGGCCGTTATCTGATGAGCATTGCCGTAGAACATGCCTGGAGTCACAACCCCGAGCGTTTCTTTGTCCACACCTGCACCAACGATTCCCAGCGGGCGATGGCCTTCTACGTAAAGTCCGGCTTTGTACCCTACGCTCGTGGCGTCGAAATCTCAGACGACCCCAGACTCGATGGCGGTGCTCCCGAAACCGTAGCCCCGCATGTGGCCTTGATTCATCGGCGTAATCTTGGTGCTGCCGGCATTAAGTTATAGCCGTTACGCGCAAAAATCGAGCGGCCCACCTCTGACTGCAAAAACTGTATAAACTCGTCGGCCAGCTTGGTGTTCTTGCCCTTCTGCCGGATCGGGGCGGCCACCTGTCGAATGGCCGGATGCAGATCGTCCGGTATCAGATAACCACCCTTGTTGAAGATCAGGCTCCAGCTGAGGATGGCGCAATCGGCATTGCCTGTCTCGGCAAACTGCTGTGCCTGTCGGATATTCTCCCCAAAAACAAGCTTGTCTTTGACTGCGGGTAGAAGCCTGGACTTCTGAAGCGCCGCCATTGCCGCATAGCCAAAGGGAGCAAGCTGCGGGTTTGCCACCGCGATAACCCGAACCGCAGGTTGATCCAGGTCTTGCAACTTGCGGATCGCTCCAGACTTCGCCCACAAGCCGATCCGTCCGATCGCGTAGACCTGAATCTCCTCCTTTACTACCTTGTTCTTCTTCACCAGTTGCTGCATGAACTCCTCACCTGCCGAGAGGTAGAGGTCGAAAGGAGCACCATTCTCAATCTGACGAGCCAGCACGCCAGACGAAGAAAAGGTGAAAGTGAGGTCTGCGAGCGGAAAAGCCTCCTTGAACAACGGCTCCAATGGGCTCAAATCGGATGCAGCGGCGATTGTAAGCGTAGGACGCAGATTTTGCGCAGATACACTTGACAAGAACACACTCACATTCAATACTATGAGTAGGCTAAATGCGGCCGGAGGATTGACACGTATGGGAAAAATCATAGGAATTGACCTTGGAACAACAAATTCAGTTGTTTCGGTGATGGAAGGCGGTTCGCCGGTAGTGATCCCCAACCAGGAAGGCGCGAGAACGACGCCCTCGGTAGTCGGATTCACTAAGAGTGGAGAGCGGTTGGTGGGTCAGGTGGCGAAGCGTCAGGCCGTCACTAACCCCGAGAATACCATCTACTCGGCAAAGCGCTTCATGGGGCGCCGGGTGAACGAAGTGAGTGAAGAAGCCAAGCTTGTTCCTTATTCGGTCAGCGGCGGAGACAACGGCGATGCCCGCATCGATGTGCAGGGCAAGCAGTATTCTCCTCCCGAGATCAGCTCGATGATCTTGAAGAAGCTGAAGGAAGCCGCTGAGTCTTATCTCGGCGAAAAAGTCACCGAGGCGGTGATCACCGTCCCGGCTTACTTCAATGACGCGCAACGTCAGGCCACCAAGGATGCAGGCCAGATTGCCGGCCTTGACGTCAAACGCATCATCAACGAGCCGACGGCAGCAGCCCTCGCTTATGGTCTCGACAAGAAGAAAGACGAAACGATCGCCGTATATGACTTCGGTGGCGGCACTTTCGATATCTCGATTCTTGAAGTGGGCGATGGCGTGGTCGAAGTGAAGTCGACTAACGGTGATACTCACCTTGGCGGCGACAACATCGACGAGCGCATCGTGCAGTGGTTGATCGAAGAGTTCAAGAACGAAAACGGCATCGACCTTGGCAAGGACAAGATGGCGCTGCAGCGTTTGCGCGACGCCGCTGAAACAGCCAAGATCGAGCTTTCCAGCAAACTCGAAGTCGATCTCAATCTGCCCTTCATCACAGCCGACGCGACCGGCCCGAAGCACCTCGAAAAGAAGCTGACCCGCGGTCGCTTCGAGCAGATGATCGATGCGATTCTGCAACGGACAATCGATCCGCTTAAGCAGGCTATTTCGGACGCAGGAGTTTCTCCTTCAAAGATTGACGAAGTGGTTCTCGTCGGTGGTTCTACCCGTATCCCGAAGGTACGCGAAATGGTTCGCAACTTCTTCGGTAAGGACCCGAACATGACCGTCAACCCGGACGAAGTTGTGGCCGTTGGCGCCGCCGTCCAGGGTGGCGTGCTCGGTGGTGAAGTCAAGGACGTGCTCCTGCTCGACGTCACGCCGCTTTCGCTCGGTATCGAAACCCTTGGTGGCGTTTTCACCAAGCTGATCGAGCGCAACACGACGATCCCCACCAAGAAGAGCGAAACCTTCTCGACTGCTGCCGACAGCCAGACGTCGGTTGACATCAAGATCTTCCAGGGCGAGCGCCCGATGGCCAAGGATAACCGTCTGCTGGGTGTCTTCCAGTTGGTCGGGATTCCGCCAGCGGCACGCGGCGTGCCACAGATCGAAGTCACCTTTGACATCGACGCCAACGGCATTCTTAATGTCGCAGCAACCGACAAGGGCACCAAGAACGAACAGAAGATCACCATCACCTCGAGCTCTGGCCTGAGCAAGGAAGAAGTCGAGAAGATGGCCAAGGACGCCGAAATGAACGCCGGCGACGACCGCAAGAAGAAGGAAGCGATCGAGGCACGCAATCAGGGCGACTCCATGTCTTACAACATCGAAAAGATGTTGAAGGATCATGGCGACAAGATCAGTGCCGAAGACCGCAAGACCGTCGAAACCGAACTCGAAGAAGTGAAGCGCATTCTGAAAGACGATTCAGCAACCGCAGAACAGATTCGTGGGGCAACAGACAAACTGACCCAGAGCAGCCACAAGCTGGCCGAGGCGATGTACAAGACCGAGTCTGCCGGCGCTGGTGCCGGAGCCGCTCAGCCAGAGCAGCCTGAGGCCGAAAAGCCGAAGGATAATGTGGTTGATGCCGAGTTTGTCGACGTTGACGATAAGAAGTAAGGGGTAGTTTGATATGCCGGGCAAGACGGATTACTACGAAACGCTAGGGATCGCGCGCGGAGCTTCCGACGACGATATCCGCAAAGCGTATCGACGTCTTGCCCGCAAATATCATCCTGACCTCAATCCCGGGGACAAGGCGGCCGAAGAGCGCTTCAAGGGATTGCAAGAAGCTTACGATGTGTTGAGTGATGCGAAGAAAAAGCCGGTCTACGACCAGTACGGCTTCTATTCGGATCAGGCTGCTGCCGCAGCCAGCGGAATGGGTGGCCCCAGTGGCGGCCCGGGCGCTGACTTCGGCGGTTTTGATTTTTCAGACTTCTTCCAGCAGGCCAGCGGTGGCAACAAGGGTGGTTTCAAGCCCGGCAGTGGTGCCAGGCCAGGACCAAATCCAGGCGGCGGTGCCGGTGGTAGTTTCAAAGATCTTTTCAGCCAGATGTTCGGTGGCGGCGGCAAAGGTCCAGATCAGGGCCCTGAGAATGGAAGTGATCTCGAGTACGCCTTGAATGTAGCCTTTTGGCAGTCCATTCGTGGCACACAGGTAAGGCTCACGATTCAGCGCAATGAGTCTTGCGATGAGTGCAGAGGCCAGGGTTCGGCTGGCGGTGGAAGTAGTTGTTTTGAGTGCAACGGCACGGGCCAGGTAACCCAGATGGCCGGGGCAATGA
>CANGVB010000526.1 GCA_947456995.1 Bryobacteraceae bacterium
AGTCGAGTTAACTGATCAGACCGACGGCGTCGTCAATTTTGAAATGGGCGTTTCCCCCCTGCGCCAGGAGCTGACGGTCACCTCCTCTGCAGGCAAGGCAGAAACCTTCCTTGAGACTTTTTCATCCACTCTCACGCTCGATTCCACCACCCTGGCGGCCAAATCCGCCACCTCGTTAGGCGATGTTCTCGACGGTGAAGCCGGGATCCACAAGCGAAGCTTCGGCCCGGGTTCCTCCCGTCCCGTAATTCGGGGCTTTGATGGCGACCGTGTCCTGATCCTCCAGGACGGCGTACGCACAGGCACCCTCGGGGCCCAAAGCGGAGATCACGGCGAGCCGGTAGACCCCCAGGGGCTAGACCGTGTCGAGGTAGTTCGCGGCCCAGCCACCCTGCTCTACGGCTCCAGCGCAATTGGCGGCGTAGTCAACATGGTGAGCGGCCATCATGAAGCCAAAGACCAGGGGCACAAAGGCGTCCACGGCTACGTCTCAGGCATCGGTGGCACCAACAACGGCCTGCACGGCGGCAGTGCCGGGCTGGATTTCGGCCTCGAGCGCTGGGTCTTCCGCTTGGCCAACGGCGGACAACGCACCAGCGATTACCGCAGCCCGGAAGCGCGCATCTTCAACTCCCGCGCACGCGCCTACAGCGGCAGCACCGGGGCTTCCTACTACGGCAAGCGAAACTGGTTCACCGGCAGCTTCGCCGTACAGCGCGGCCTCTACCAATTGCCCACCGAACCCGAAGAAGAGCACGAAGAAGCAGAAGAAGAGGAAGAAGAAGGCCACGGGCACGAAAGTGTATCCCTGCCAAATCAACGCTGGAACCTCCGCCTCAACGGCGGCATGAGAGACCGCTACCAGTACAGCCTCAACTACAGCGACTGGAAGCATCAGGAAGTCGCAAATGGCGAGCTTGAAACGCAGTTCTTCAACAAGCAACTCGACTACCGCTTTCTCGTAGAGCAGCCCAGGCGCGGGCCCTGGTCTGGCAGCTTCGGCGTCTGGGGCTTACGCCGCGATTACAAAGCCATCGGCGCAGAGGCAATCACTCCTCCCACCATCCAGAATGCCTTTGCCGGCTACGGCGTCGAAACCCTCAACCTTGAGCGCGTACGCCTGCAGTTTGGCGGCCGCGTCGAGACCAACCGCTACAAGCCCCAGTTCGGCCGCGAGCGCAACTTCACCGGCTTCTCGGGCAGCGCCGGCATCAGCGTCCCGCTCGACGGCTCGTCCGTCTTCGTAGCAAATTATTCCCATGCTTACCGGGCCCCGGCTCTCGAAGAACTCTACGCCAACGGCCCCCACCCCGGCTTACTCGCCTTCGAGATCGGCGATGTCAACCTGCGCCGCGAGCGCATGGATGGCCTCGACGCCTCATACCGCCGCCAGGATGGCCGCATCAAAACCGAGCTCAACGTCTTCAACTACTGGCTGCGTGATCAAGTCTTCCTGGCACCCACCGGCGCAATCGAAGACGGCTTGCCTGAAGCAAGATACCGTCAGGGCAACACCCGCTACACCGGCTTTGATGGCCGCTTGCAGGCAGGCCTCAATAAGTGGGCCTGGCTCAATGCCGGCTTCGATGCAGTGCGTACAGAGCTGGTGGATTCAAAGCTGTCCACCCCAAGAACCCCACCAGTCCGCGGCCGCCTCGGGCTGGACCTCCGCTACCGCAGCTTCTCCGTAGCACCAGAGATGGTGCTAGCCGCACGGCAAACCCGTTTGTTTACCAATGAAACTCCCACTGATGGCTACCTGACGTCGAACCTGCGCGGCGGCTACACGATGGTGAAAAAGCACACCATCCACTTCTTTGGAGTCAACGTGTTCAACGCCAACAACCGCCTCTACCGCAACCATCTTTCGTTCATCAAGGAATACGCTCCAGAAATCGGCCGTGGCGTAGCGGTTAACTATTCCATGCGATTCTTTTGATGAATGCTACTCACAACTACTTCTAATCTTGAAGGCATCAAGATCCAGCGCTACATCGGCATCGTAACCGGTGAAGCGATTCTGGGCACCAACTTCTTCAAGGACATCTTTGCCGGCATCACCGACATCATCGGTGGCCGCTCCGCCACCTATGAAAAGGAATTGCGCAAGGCCAAAGAAATCGCCATGAACGAGATGCGCGAAGAAGCTCAGCGCCTCGGCGCCAACGCAATCATCGGCATTGATCTCGACTACGAAGAGATCTCACCGGGCCAGGGCACCATGCTGATGGTAAGCGTAAGCGGCACTGCTGTAGTTATCGAAGCTTAAGCTCTTATAGACGTCATGATCACTCTCACCGATATCGAGGCGGCGCACCACCGCATTCGCCCCACGATCCACGTCACCCCGTGCGAGTATTCAGAAACCTTCACGGCGATCTCAGGCAATCCCACTTATTTCAAGCTGGAAAACCTGCACATGACCGGCAGCTTCAAAGAGCGCGGAGCCCTCAACAAACTCCTGCTCATGTCGCCCGAAGACCGCGCCAAAGGCGTTATCTGCGCCTCAGCCGGCAACCACGCCCAGGGTGTCGCCTACCACGCCACCCGCCTCGGCGTGCGCGCCGTAATCGTAATGCCAGAGCACGCCCCCATCACCAAGATCAATTCGACAGAACGCTTTGGCGGCGAAGTAGTGCTCTTTGGCAAGAGCTTTGACGAGGCGCTCGCCGAGGCCAAGCGGCGCTCCATCGACGACGGGCTAACCTTCATCCATGCCTTTGACGACCTCGCCGTGATCGCCGGTCAAGGTACAGTCGGGCTTGAGATCCTGAGCCAGAATCCTTTCGTAGAAGCGATTCTCGTGCCCATCGGTGGCGGTGGCCTGATTGGCGGCATCGCCATGGCAATCAAAGAAACCAACCCGAAGATCAAGGTGGTAGGCGTGCAAACCAGCCGCGTACCCTCAATGATCGCCGCACTCGAAAAGCATGAGCCCGTCCAGTTGCCAGCGGCAAGCACCATCGCCGACGGCATCGCAGTCAGAAAAGCAGGAGCACTCACCCTGCCCCTGGTCCAAAAGTATGTCGATGACGTTGTCACCGTAGAGGAAGAAGAGATCGCAAGCGCGATTCTCTATCTGCTCGAACGCGAGAAGACCGTAGCTGAAGGAGCCGGTGCCGCAGCCGTAGCCGCCCTGCTGCATAACAAAACCAAGCTCAAGGGCAAGAAGACCGTGTCGCTAGTCTGCGGCGGCAATATCGACCCACTCTTCCTATCGCACATCATCGAGCGCGGCATGGTCAAAGACGGCCGTCTAGTCAGAATTCGTGTGATTGTCCCAGACCGTCCCGGCGCACTCCACGCCATCACCGGCATCTTCGCCGACATGCGAGTCAACGTAGTGTCAATTGCCCATGAGCGGGCCTATCACGGCGTAACCCTCGGCAACACCAGCATTGAAGCCACAATCGAGACACGAGGCAGTGAGCACCTCGACGCCCTCTTTGTCGCCCTCGATCAAATCGGCTATCGCTACGAACGAATCCGCTAGGTCAGAATATTCTTCACCACCTCACCGGATACTCCAGTGAGGCGCACATCAAGCCCCTGATACTTCACCGTCATACGCAGGTGGTTCACCCCAAGCACATGCAGCATGGTGGCGTGGAAGTCATGCACGCTCACCGGGTTCTCCACG
>CANGVB010000527.1 GCA_947456995.1 Bryobacteraceae bacterium
CGATCTTGCGACCGAGCTTAGAGGTATTGGTGCTGCCCTCAAAGGTGGTCTTGTCGCCGCGAGTGATTTTGCAGGTCATCTCGAGGTTGTAGACATTGCCGATCTCATCGGGTGTCACAAAGACGGGGCCGAGTGAAGCGCAGCCGGTGAAGGTCTTGGATTGCGGCAGATAAAGAGGATTCTCTTTTTCGATGTCCCAGGCGGAGACGTCGTTTGAGACGGTATAGCCGAAGATCTGCCCCTTGGACCCGATCAGGACAGCAAGCTCAGGCTCAGGTGCCGTGAACTTGGAGTCTTCACGAATGCCAATCGGTTGACCAGGGCCAACTGCGATACGGGATGTGCCCTTGAAGAAGAGCTCGGGGCGGCCGCCTTCAAAGACAGCGCGGTAGAAGCCTTCGCGGGTGCCGTGCTCTGCATCGCGGAAGCTTGAGCTGATCTCATAAGTGCAGCCGGCGCCCCAGACTTCGCGCGGGGCGATCGGGATCAGCGGCGTGACCTCTTCCATATGCGTACTGGCGAGGCGGCCAGCAAGGGTTGCCAAGTCTGTACCTTCGACATCGGCACGCTTCACCAGATCGTACATGGAGTAGTCGGGGATGGGCCGGGCGTGGGTAGTGTCTACGAAGATTGCAGCGACAACAGAGCCGTTGCTTTTGATTTGTCCTAGTTTCATCGAGTGCTTTCCGTGGTTGTCTTAGTACTTGAGGTAGATGGTCTTGTAGTCGCTGTAGAAGTCGAATGCAGCGGGGCCCTGCTCTTTGGGGCCAAAGGAGGAATCCTTGGTGCCGCCGAAGGGAAGCTGGTATTCAACACCAGCCGAAGGAAGATTGACTGTCAGCAAGCCAGCCTCGGCGCCGTAGATGAACTCGAAGACGCGTGAGAGGTTGGTGGTTTGAACGCTGGCCGAGAGGCCAAATACTGTGGCATTCGCCATACGCATGGCATCCTCGAAGCTCTTGGCGCGATGGATGGTGAGCACGGGTCCAAAGATCTCTTCTTTGGCGATGCGGGCGTCTTCGGGTACATCGGCGAAGACGGTGGGTTCAACGTAATAGCCCTTGTCGTAAGCGCCACCGGTGAGGCGGTTGCCGCCAACCAGGGGTGCGCCTACTTCTTTCTTGCCGATCTCGATGTATTCGAGAATCGTGTTGAGAGCAGCTTCGTCGACGGCAGGGCCGATGTCGATGCCGGCTTCCATGCCGTTGCCGACCTTCAGCTTTTTGGTGCGCTCAACCACGGCGGCTACGAACTTGTCATAGATGCCGTCTTCAACGATGGCGCGTGAGGTGGCAGTGCACTTCTGGCCGGTGGAGAAGAAGGCGGCGTTGACGACGTTTTCGACGGCGGCGTTGAAGTCTGCATCGTTCAGGACGATCGTGGGGTTCTTGCCACCCATCTCAAGCTGGATGCGGAGCATGCGCTTGGAGGCTTCGGTGTGGACCCACTTGCCGATGGTCTCGGAACCGGTAAACGAGATGGCCTTGACGGGTTTGGCTTCGATCAGCGCCTTGCCGATGGTGCCGCCGGAGCCGGCTACAAAGTTCACAACACCCTTGGGGATGCCGGCTTCATGCAGGGCTTCGATGATGCGCCATGCGGAGAGAGGAGCGACGCTGGCGGGCTTGATGATAACGGTGTTACCGCAGATCAAGGCCGGGGCGAGCTTCCAGCAGGGGATGGCGCTGGGGAAGTTCCAGGGGGTGATGAGGCCAACCACGCCAATGGGCTTGCGGATGGCAAACATGTGAACACGGTCACGTTCGCTAGGAACGAGATGGCCGCCGGTGCGCGAGCCTTCGCCGGCAAAATACTTCAGGATGTTGATCGTGCGACGTACTTCGCCCTTGGCTTCAGGGAAGGTCTTGCCTTCTTCGCGGGTCATGTCGGCGGCGATCGATTCAAAGCGGCTATCGAGGATCTCGGCAGCCTTGAAGAGAATGTTGGCGCGGGCGGGCCCGGTCATGCCAGCCCACTTGGGGAAGGCGTCGGCGGCAGCCTGGGCTGCGGCGTCGACATCTGCGGCAGAAGCTTTGACGAAGAGGCCTACTACTTCATCAGTGTTGGCAGGGTTGCGGACTTCGAAGGTGCCACCGGTGGTGACCCATTCGCCGTTAATATAATTGCCGAAAGTTTGCATGAAAGAATCCCTCTATTTGGAAAAGTCGACCTTGGGAGCGGTGCGGGCCCCGGGGTCGGTTTTGAAGTAAGCATCGTTGCGCTGGAAGCCAAAAAGCGACGCAGCGATATTGGTGGGAAAAAGTTCCCGAGTGGTGTTGTAGTCTTGCACCACTTCGTTGTATTTTCGACGTTCGACGGCAATGCGGTTTTCCGTGCCGGCAAGTTCGTCCTGAAGACGCATGAAGTTTTCGTTGGACTTCAGCTGTGGATAATTTTCTACTACGACAAGCAGACGTGCAAGGGCACTATCGAGCTGGCCGTTGGCGGTGATCTTCTCACCCGGGGTGCGGGCGCCACCGAGGGCAGCACGGGCGTTGGCGATGTTGGTAAACACCTCCTTCTCCTGGGTTGCGAATCCCTTGACGGTTGAAACAAGATTCGGGATGAGGTCGGCACGGCGCTGCAGGGCGACGTCCACTTGTGCCCAGGAGCCTTCAATGGCCTCCCGTTTCACAACCAGATCGTTGCGACTGCCTACCATCTTGCCGCCAATGAACAAGGCGCCAACCAACAAAACGCCAATTACAATCAGAGCTGAACGCATAAGGGTATCCTCTACAGGGCGTCAACGGACGCAACCAGACTTTGTATCTGCTTTAAGTAGTCTTCGAACAATTGTACTGAGTCTACGGACTTGGGGCTGAGTTTTCCCTCGCGCAGGTCGATCAGTTGCGCGAACGGGAGGGGGTCGATCAATTCCGCTTTGTGAGCAGCCTCTACCAGAGAACGACGTGCGGCGGGGGCTTCGAGTTGCTGCAAGAGCAAAGCATGGCGAACAAACAGCAAAAATGTCGTAACAGAATCTTCCATCAGGCGGAGTAAAGCTTTGTTGTCGCCAAGTACGGGCATCGCTTTCTGCCGCAGGCGCAGAAGTTTTGAGCGAATCTCATGTTCGAGTTGAGCACGGTGATGGGTACGATCAACCGTGAGGCCTTCAAGCGGGCTGTCGCCAAAAAGAATGCGATGAGAAGCCTTGATATCGGTGATCTCGATCGGGAAAGCGTCGCAGGAGCGGCGAAACTCGTCGGGTGTAAAGAGCAGTGGCTGGGGGTTGCGCTGCTCCACCCACCAGATCAAGAGTGACGCAGCAGCCTTTAGCGTTGCAGGGTGCAAGTCGTTGGTGAGGATCAGGATATTGAGATCCGAGTGTCCGCTATCGAATTCGTTGCGGGCGGCCGAGCCGTAGAGCAGAATCGACGAGAGCCTGGCGTCGAGGGCTGTTTTTGCTTTGGATACGAGATCCTGTAGCTGCTTTTCGATTTGCATAGTTTTGATTACCAGTCGCTTGAAGCGCCGCCTCCACCTGAATCTCCACCGCCAAAGCCACCCCAACTTGAGCCGCCTCCGCCACCGCCGCCTCCAAAACCGCCGCCGCCGGGGATAATCCAGGGCCCGGAACCGTATCCACCGCCTCTGCGCCGGTTGAAAAGGGCAAAGAGGGCGATGACTCCAACCAGA
>CANGVB010000528.1 GCA_947456995.1 Bryobacteraceae bacterium
GGCGCTGGTGCGGGGGGTGCCTGTTGCGTCAGAGTGGCGGCGGTGGAGGGCGTAGAAGTAGCCGGGCTTGTGGGCCGGGTGGATGGGCATGCCGGAGAAGCGGGGCTGTTCGAGGTCTATGATGCGGGAGAAGGAGGGGATCAAGCGGGGTTGTCTCCGACGAGGCTTTGGGTGCCGAGTGAGCGCCAGAAGGCGAAGATGGCGATGGCTGAGACTAGCAGCATCGTGGCTATGGTGTAGGGCATGAACCAGGCGGTGAGATCGGTTGAGGCACTGGAATTGCCGAGAACGTTGGTGGTGAAGACGGCCACCAGAGTTGTGAGGAGGCCGAAATGAACGAGGCCGAAGGTAATTGCGAGGGAAACGAGGAAGTAGACGGTGAGATCTACAGCCAGGTTGGTGGAGCTGTAGAGGTCATTGTTGGTGGCGCAGAGCAGGAGTGCTGCGGCAATCATGGAAGGCAGTTCGCGACGGAGGAGGACCTTGAGGCCCAAGAGGGCAAAGAAGATCAGAAAGCCAATTAGAATCGCTCTGTCTGCGCAAATGATTTGAACCGCGAGCCATTCTCTTGCGGAGGCGTTTCGGATGGAAGCGCCCACGAGCAGGCCTGCTCTTTCGAAATTAAACCAGTCTTTGGACATGAAGCCGATGGTGATGGTGATGCCCATTGCAACGCCTACGAGGATGTGCGCGCCTACCTGCGTATCGAGGAGGCGGCCTGCGAGGGCGCGGTTCCAGGTGACGATGGATTGGGGCCAGCGGGAGCGGAGGGTGGGTTCGAGCGCGAGATAGAGTTGCCAGAGGATGAAGCCGCTGAGGAGGGCGTCGGCGAGCGCGTACGTTGCGAAGTTGATCATCCTGCCGTCGAGGACGTATCGAGCGCTGAGGAGCCAAACGACAAAAATGGCGGCGATGTGAATCAGGGATAGGCGGAGAGCGCCTCGGCGGTCTGCCCGATTGGCGAGCCAGTTCTTGCGGGCGAGTGCAGCGCTGAAGAAAAGAAAGGTGAGGAGACCAGCGATTGTGATGTAGGTCTGAATGGTGAGCCCGATGGAGGAGGCAGGAGGCTTATCGGATATCTCTGGTGACCAGGGTGTTTTTAAGTGGAGGCTGGTGAGACGGCCCTTCATGGTTGCGTATTGAACCGTGTATTCGGCATCTTTCAGCGCAGGGTGTGGCCCTTTGAGTGCCACCCGCTGGTCGTAAGGAGTGAGGGGTGTTCTTATGGGATCGGTTGGGGTGAAGCGGGAACGGTCGAAGCCCATTGCGGCAAACAACTTGCCTTCATCGAAGTCGAATGTAGTGGCGTCTTCACGCCGGGGTGGGATGGCTTCGAAGAGGCGGAGTTGACCGGCGGAATCGAGGTTGAGCCGCACCATGTTGGAGGAGTCGAAGGCTGGTCTGAACCAGTTCACGACGCCATCAGGGTCTTCAGGGAGGGGCTTGGGGCTTTGCCGGTAGACGTAGCCTAGTGGGGACTCCTGGTGGAAGAGGGTGCTCCAATCGCGATCTTTTCTTCCCTCCAGCCAGCGTTCGTAAGAGCCTCTATGTTCGAATTGGTCGAACCAGTCTGCGGGTTTGTCGGGGTAGCCAAAGGTGGAGGCGATCTCTCGGGCTTTGACCATCAGAGCGGCTTGCGGCAGGTCTATTGGGGCGTAGCTGAGTGTTTCGATATGGCCCTTGAGATAAGGGAAGGCAAGGATAAAGGCCAGGGCGAAGGCGAGTAGTGGAACGCTGTAACGAGTGGAGAGGCCGGCGGAGTTGCTGGCGGCGACTAGTTCTGGACTGGGGGTTTGGCCTGCGGCGAGGGCGGCGGCGAGGGGGTCTCCTCCGGGCAGGGCGGCCGCGATGGCGATGGCAGTGAGGGGGCGGTTGGCAGGGACTGGGTCGAGGCAGCGGCGGATGATGTTCTCAACGGCGGGATCGATGTCGTTGGCATGAGAGCTCATGCTGGTGAGTGACATTGCTTCCTGGAGGTTGAGCATGTCGTTGATGTTGGTGGCGGTGTAGGCGCGCTTGCCGGTGAAGAGTTCGTAGAGGACGAGGCCGAGGGAGTAGAGGTCGCTGGAGTGAGTGACTTCGGTGCCTTTGATTTGCTCGGGGGCCATGTAGGCGGGAGTGCCCTGGCGGATTTCTGCGGCGTTGAGTTCGGTGGCTACGGCGGCGAGGCCGAAGTCGCAGATGAGGACTTCGCCGTTGCGATCGAGCATGATGTTGTGGGGCTTGAGGTCGCGATGGATGACGCCTTTGGCGTGGGCGGCGGCGAGGCCGGCGCAGGCTTTGCGGGAGATCTCGATGGCTTTGTCGGCGGGGAGACGGCCGATGCGGCGGAGGAGGGTTGAGAGGTCTTCGCCATCGACGTATTCCATGGAGATGAAGGGCAGGCCTTCGGCTTCGCCGATGTCGTAGACGCGGCAGACGTTGGGATGGGAGACCTGACGGGCGATGCGTACTTCTGAGTGGAAACGTTCGAGCCAGCGGGGATCGGAGGAGGTGAGGGCGTGGAGGAATTTGAGTGCGACGGATTGGCCCAGGGTGAGATCTGTTGCGCGGTAGACTTCGCCCATGCCGCCTTTGCCGAGGAGGGCGATGATGCGATAACGGCCGTTAAGGAGGGTGCCTGGAAGGAAGCGGCCTTCGATGGTGGCGTGAATTGAGGGCTGGCTGAGGTTCGAGCGACTGGTGGATGTGGAGCCACCAACGACGGTTTGTGTGAAGTCTGCTGGTGAGGGGTCAGGCATCCTTAGATATGCTAACGCTGATGAGAATTGTTTTGTTTGCTCTTTTGATGGCTGGCATTTTGCCGGCGGCTTGTGAATTTGAGATGGTGATCCGCGGGGGGCATGTGATTGATCCGGCGAACCGGCGGGATGGCCGGTTGGATGTTGCGATCGCCAATGGAAAGATTGCCCGTGTTGCGGCAAAGATTGAGGTGCCCGCCGAGTGCAAGACGGTGGATGCGACGGGGCTTTATGTGACGCCCGGGTTGATTGATATTCACGGGCATGTTTATGCCAATACGGGGATTCCGCTGGAGCTGGCGGGTGAGACTTCGTTTGTGCCGGATGCGATTGCTCCTCGTAGCGGAGTTACGACGATTGTGGATGCGGGCACGAGTGGGTGGAAGAACTTTGAGGATTTCCGCAAGCGGATCATTGATCGATCGCGGACGCGCGTGCTGGCCTTTGTGAATATTGCAGGCCTCGGGATGAGCGGGAGCCGCAATGAACAGAACACGGCGGATATGGATAGCGAGGGGCTGGCGGCGATTGCGAAGAAGCACAAGGACATTGTGGTGGGTGTGAAGACGGCGCATTATGGAGCACCGGACTGGATTGCGGTGGATCGTGCGGTTGCGGCAGGCAAGGCGGCGGGGATTCCGGTGATGGTGGACTTTGGGACGCATCATCGTGAGGCGCGGCCGATTGAGAAGCTGCTGATGGAGAAGATGCGGCCGGGTGATATCTATACACACCTTTATTCGGGATTGCGTTATGAGCAGTTGCCGACGGGTAAGATGAACCCGGTTTTGTGGGAAGCGCGCAAGCGTGGGGTGTTGTTTGATTTGGGACACGGGAATGGGAGTTTCTTTTGGACGGTTGCAAAGGCTGGTTTTGCGGAGAAGTTTTTGCCTGATAC
>CANGVB010000529.1 GCA_947456995.1 Bryobacteraceae bacterium
AGATCTGGCAGATTGGCATTGGCTTCGTTTGTCACCGGGCCGAGCATGGTGTGCCGGTAGAGGCTGAGCATGTAGGCAGCAGCGAGAATGATGCCGATTACGGCAGTTGCCGCCCACCAGGGCTGAGCCAGATAGGCACCGCGGAGGATCGTGAATTCACCAACGAAACCGTTGAGCAGCGGAAGGCCGATGGAGCTGAGCAGGGCGATCATGAAGACGGCAGCAAAGCCGGGCATGCCTTTGGCGAGGCCGCCGTAGTCTTTGATTGCGCGGGTGTGGCGGCGATCGTAAGCAAAGCCGACCAGGAGGAAAAGCAGGCCGGTAGAGATGCCGTGATTTAACTGCTGGATGATGCTACCGGAGATTCCGGTGGAGTTGAGCGTGAAGATGCCAAGAGTGCAGAAGCCAAGGTGGCTGACCGAGGAGTAGGCGATGAGGCGCTTCCAGTCAGTTTGAGCCAGGCAGATCCAGCCGCCGTAAAGGATTGCGACGATCGAAAGGCCCGCGAGAATTTGAGCGTCGACGCTTGCCTTGGGAAGCAGGGGCAGAGAGAAGCGCAGAAAGCCATAGGTTCCCATCTTGAGCATGACTGCGGCAAGCATCACAGAGCCGGCCGTGGGGGCTTGTGTGTGGGCATCGGGCAACCAGGTATGGAAGGGGAACATCGGAATCTTGATGGCGAAACCGAGAAAGAGGGCCCAGAAAACGAGGCGCTCGGTAGAGTCACTGAGCCTCGTGTTTAGTAGCGGGGTGAGGTCGAAGGTGTAGATGCCGGTTTGAGCAGCGTGTTGGAGGTAGAGGGTAAGAAAGCCGATGAGCAGGGCGATGCTGCCGGCGACGGTATAGAGGAAGAACTTGAAGGCGGCCCTGCGACGGTCTTCAGCGCCATAGATGACGATCAGGAAGTACATCGGGATCAGGACTGCTTCAAAGCAGATGAAGAAGAGCAGAAGGTCGTGCGCGAGGAAGACCCCGTGGCAGCCAGCGGCAAGTAGCAGCAGCATGGCGTAGAAGGTGCGTGGCATCTTTGGCGAGGCCAGGATGCCGAGAAGGGTCATCAGCGCGGTAAGGGTGACCAGCAGGTAGCTGATGCCGTCGACGCTAAGCAGGAACTGCGCACCGATGGCAGGAATCCAGTTGTGGCGGATGGTAGCCGGGAAGTTCAGGGCGATGGCCTGAAGCAGGGTAGCGGCTGAGATAAAGATGGCGGAATACCAGGCGAGGCGCCTGGGTGTGAGCAACATCGCAAGTGCGCCGAGGATGGGGATGACCAGTAGAAGTGTCATTGCAGCCAGTACCATCCGAAACTGATCGCTACGGTGATCACGATTACTAGCGCGTAGTTGTGGGTGCGCCCGGTTTGCGCCAGACGCAGCGGATAGCTGGCAAGCGAGAATAGGGCGGCTGTTGCTCTGACCAGCCCGTCGACGATTGCGCCGTCAAACCAACCGGATATGAGGCTGGCGGTAGAGGTAAAGAATGCCGAGGCGCGGGGCAGGAGGTCAACAATGTTCTGGTCGATCCAGTTGAGTGTGAAAGAACCACGGCCGGCTGCAGTCTTGACGAGCACCATCTCATAGGCGTCGTTGATGAACCATTTGCGGGCAAAGAAAACTTTGAGCAGTTCTGGGAGGCGGATTTTCTGGCCGAGGTAGAGACCCGCAATTGAGACCAGTGCCGAGCCAATCATGATGGGCCAGGCACCTTCCTGATGCGGGCCAAAGTAACCGGCGATAGCGCTGCCAATGGCGAGAGGCCAAAGAGGGTGCAGCATGATGCCATGGGCTTCGTGGGCTTCGCGGTTGTAGACCCCGAAGAAGACGGCCCAGAGCATACGGCTGACGTAAGCAGCCGTGATGAAGCTGACGTTGAATCCGACGGCGAGAAAGACGGGCGATTGGGAGGCGGCAATCAGGATGGCATCTTTGCTGAAGAATCCGGCAAGGCCGGGGAAACCGGCAAGGCTGAGGCCAGCGAGCACCATGAGGCGGAAGGTCCAGGGCATCTTGTCGCGAAGGCCGCCCATGTAACGAATGTCCTGCTCCCCTTTGAGGGCGTGGATGATGTTGCCCGCGCAAAGGAAGAGAAGCGCCTTGAAGAAGGCGTGAGTGGCGACGTGGAAGATGGCGGCTTGTGTGGCGCCAAGGCCTGCCGCCAGAAACATCAGGCCCAGTTGGCTGATGGTGGAGTAAGCAAGGATGCGCTTGATGTCGTGTTCCACCAGAGCGATGGTGGCAGCAATGAATGCAGTAGCTGCACCGATCACAGCAATGAAGAGGCCGGCATCCGGGTTGGCTGCCAGAAAGGGAGCAAGGCGGGCAAAGAGGTAAATGCCGGCTGTGACCATCGTGGCCGCGTGGATGAGAGCTGAGACGGGGGTGGGGCCAACCATGGCATCCGGGAGCCAGACGAAAAGAGGGAGCTGGGCCGATTTGCCCGTCGCGCCCAGGGCAAGCAGCAGGGCAGCGGCGAGCATGAGGGGGCTTGCCGGGAGTTGATTGATCGCTGTGAATTCGGTGGTGCCTGCGGTTGTGAGCAGGATCAAGGTGCCGATCAGGAAGCCAGCGTCTCCCGCCCGGTTGTATAGGAAAGCTTTGTTGGCGTTGCGATTGACGGTAGGACGGTCATGGTGGAAGCCAATCAGCAGGTAGCTGGCAAGACCGACGCCTTCCCAACCGGCGAAGAGGACAACCAGGTTGCTGGCCATTACCAGCAGCAGCATGAAGAAGACAAAGAAGTTGAGGTAGGCGAAGTAGCGCCAGAAGCCTGGCTCTTTGTCCATGTAGCCGATCGAATAGACGTGAATGAGGAAGCCGATGCCGGTAATGATCAGCACCATTAGCAGCGAGAGGTCATCGGCGACAAAGCGAAAGGCGATGCCGGGCATCCACTGGTAGAGGGTGTGATCGAGCGCGCCTCCCCGCGGGCTGCTGTAAACGAAAAGGCCATGAAGGAAGGCCGCGAGAATTGCAGCGGGGCCAATCACCGCGCCGCCACGACGCAGAACTGCGATCAGCAGCGAGCCGATGAAGGGGTAGAGAGGGATCCACCAGAAATTGGAGACGAGGTTCACCATTTGAGCAGGTCGATCTCGTCTGAAAGCACCGTGCCACGGTTGCGGAAGAGCGCGATAAGGATGCCAAGGCCAACGGCTGCCTCGGCAACAGCAACAGTTATGACGAAGATGGCAAAGACTTGTCCAGTAACGTGCTGCCAGTGGCGGGAGAAGGCAACCAGGTTGATGTTTACGGCGTTAAGAATAAGCTCAATCGACATCAGCATGATGATGACGTTGCGGCGCATGAGCAGGCCTACAGCGCCTATCAGAAGCAGCGCAGCGCTCAGCACCAGATAGTGGCCGGTGGTAATTGGCGTCAAGCTCATTCGGCCACCTCTTTTTTCTTTGCCATCCAGACGGCTCCTACGATGGCGATCAGAAGGAGCAGTGAGGCTGCTTCAAAGGGGAGGGCGTAGACGTAGAAGAGCGAGTCTGCAATGCGCTCGGTGTTGCCGGGAGCATTCAGACGAGGGGCAGGGCTTGCGGGAAGGCTAGGGAAGCCAGCATTCAGAAAAGTGGCAATTTCGATAAAGACAGCGAGCAGGGCGGCAATAGCGACAGGCCATTGCCGG
>CANGVB010000530.1 GCA_947456995.1 Bryobacteraceae bacterium
CAGGTTCTGCCCCACACGGTTGACGTATTCCGCCACAACAGGATCATCGACGATCTTCGCCGATCGCTCAATATCCTGAGCCAGACCCTTGCCTAGAGCAATTTCTTTTTCAATCGAGTACCAATTGATGCCCTTCGACACATCGCGTTCGCCGATGTCGTCGGGATTCTTCTTGCTAGGCTTTTTCTTCTTTTCTTCCTTCTCGGCAGGCTTGGCCTCGGCCTTGGCTTTGGGGTCCTTGGTTTCGGTGTCTTCCTGCGCGAGGGCAAGGCCGAGAGAGAGCACGAGCGTTGAGAGAATCTTCATGTGGCGAATTGCCTCCGGATCTACCTGTCTACAGCTTATAACGTATCGTGGAAAGAATGAGTTTCGAATTGCGCCCAGATCGCAACGATTTTCCCGTTTGCGCCAATCTGCACTATCTCAATCACGCTGCCGTGTCGCCTCTCCCCAGGCCCGTAGCCGACGCTATGCGC
Source organism: Bryobacteraceae bacterium (assembly GCA_947456995.1). Lineage (GTDB taxonomy): Bacteria > Acidobacteriota > Terriglobia > Bryobacterales > Bryobacteraceae > Bryobacter. The sequence continues at coordinate 477 of CANGVB010000530.1, forward strand.
TGGTACGCCGACGACGCCATGAACTGGGGCAGCTTCCACTACCCCGAATGGATGGCTGCCTGCGAAGGCGTACGCACCGAACTCAGCCGCATGATCGGCTGCCACACCGGTGAAGTCGCCATGGTCAAAAACACCAGCGAAGGCATCGCCACCATCCAGATGGGCCTCACCTGGAAGCCTGGTGATATCGTGGTTGCTTTCCGTGAAGAATTTCCCGCTAACTACTACTGCTGGAAGCTCTTGGAAGAACGCGAGGGCTGCGTCGTCCGCTGGCTCAGTCTTTACGACCCCCTCGAAAAAGTAGAAGAAGCTTGCCGTGGCGCAAAGTTGCTCGCAATCAGTTGGGTCAATTACCTCAGTGGCTTCCGGGTAGATCTTAAAGCAATTGGTGATATTTGCAAACGCCACAATGTCTTCTACTTCGTCGACGCCATCCAGGGCCTCGGTGCCTTCCCCCTCGACGTCAAAGCCTGCGGCATCCACGCCCTCGCCGCAGACGGCCACAAATGGCTGCTCGGCCCAGAAGGTTGGGGTGTGCTCTACATCGATCAAACCGTTCAGGATCAAATCTTTCCAGTCGAATTCGGATGGACTACTGTAAAAAACTGGGCTGACTATTCCAGCCGTGACATGACCCTGCGCTCCGACGCCGGCCGCTACGAGCCCGGCACCCTCAATGTCAGCGGTAGCTTCGGCTTGCGGGCTTCCATGAAGCTGCTCAACGACTTCGGCATCTCCAATGTAGCCGCCAGAGTCATGAGCCTCGCCAGCCGCCTCGAATCAGGCCTCAGAAATCTCGACTGCGAACTCATGCTCGATCGTGACGACAACACCGGCTCCGGCATCCTCAGCTTCCGAAAAGCAGGCGTCGATTCCACCCGTCTCCACGCCGAGCTCAAGGCCCGAAAGATCCTCTCCGCCCCAAGGCAGGGTTGGGTGCGCTTTTCCCCGCATTTTTATCTCGAACTTGAAGAGATGGATGCCGTTATTGACCTGGTTCGTGATAGCTTGAAGGCAATATGAAACTTGGGGCTGTCACCTACAACATCCTGAAGGATTGGGATCTCGACACGATTATCAAGAATCTCGAAGCCACTGGCTTCGAAGCTGTCGAGCTCAGAACCCAGCACAAGCATGGCGTCGAACCGACGCTCAGCAAAGACGAGCGCCTGGCCGTTGCCGCCAAGTTCTCAAAATCGAAAATCCGTTTGTTAAGTTACGGTTCCACCGCTGAATTTCAATCAACAGATGAGGTTGTCCGCCGCAAGAATGTCGACGACGCCAAGAAGTTCATCGACCTCGCCCACGACACCGGCGCCTGGGGCGTAAAGGTTCGTCCCAACGGCATGCCCGAGGGCGTACCCGAAGCAACCACCATCGGCCGCATCGCCGAATGCCTCAAAGAACTCGGCGACTACGGCGCCGGCCACGGTGTCGAAATCTGGGTTGAAGTCCACGGCAAGATCACCCAAAACCCGCCCATCAGCGCCGCCATCATGAAGGCCACCAAACACCAACAGGTTGGCCTCTGCTGGAACTCAAACCCCACAGATCTGGTCGGCAGCAGCATCAAGCCAAGCTTTGACCTCCTCAAACCCTGGATCAAGAACGTCCACATCAACGAGCTCGCCGGCCCCTACCCCTACCGCGAACTCTTCCGGCTCCTGCGCGACATGAAGTACGAGCGCTACACCCTCTGCGAAGCCACCGAGAGCAAAGAGCCAGAGCGCTTCCTCCGTTGGTACTCCGCCATGTGGCGAGAACTCAACCGCACCTAGTTCGGGTCGTATTCAAATCCAACCGGCAGCACCACTCGCAGGCTCACCATTTGGGTCTTGCCCACCATGTTTACCTGCGATACCACCCGCTCGTTTTGCACCTCGAACGTTCGAGAATCTCTCCATCGATAGATCGGATCTTGAGCAAAGGAATTCGTAAGCACGCTCCAGATCTGTCTGATTTCTAAACTTGGCGCTCCCGGTTGAATTTGCGACGAATGAGCGCTGGGCAGAAATGTCAGGAATAGAAGAATTGCTAGCGGTTTCATACTCAAACATGAGCACTCAGAGTGCATAAGCGTTTCCGTCTCTTTGGGTTTAGTATGGAGAGCGTGCTAAAGCTCATCTCGATCGCACTGGCTTGCTTCGCGGCAAACGCTCAGCCCGTAGACATCTTCCTTCTGATCGGTCAGTCAAACATGGCTGGGCGCGGCCTCGTATCGGATGCAGACCGCCTTCCCACCCCCGGCATCTTCGCCTTCAGCAAAGAAAAAACCTGGATTCCCGCCGTCGACCCAATCCACTTTGACCGTCCAGACCGCACCGGCGTCGGCCTCGCCCGCAACTTCGCCGCCACCCTCATCAGCATGAAAGCGGCCACAACTGTCGGTCTGATCCCGGCTGCCTTCGGGGGCTCGGCTCTCCACGAATGGGTCCCCGGCAGCACGCACTACGTCAACGCAGTCGAGCGAACCAAAGCCGCCCTCGCCGCCGCTGGCCCCAACGCCCGCCTCCGCGGAATCCTCTGGCACCAGGGTGAAGCCGACGCAAACGACGAAGAACGAGCCATCACCTACCGTCTCCGCTTCGCCAAAATGATTGCCGCACTACGAAAAGATCTCGGAGCCGAAAGCGTCCCGGTAATAGTAGGTCAACTCGGCGAATTCGTCCAAACCAAGGACTACTCCCAACTCCAGCGCGTAAACTCCGAACTCGCCACCCTCCCACTCCACATCCCCCTCACCGCCTTCGTCTCAAGCCAACGCCTAAAAGACAAAGGCGACCAACTCCACTTCGACTCCCCAAGCCTGAAAGAATTCGGCCGCCGCTACGCGCTCGCCTGGCTATCGTTCTAGAGGAAGCATTTCCTGCATTAGCAACTCTCCTGGAATCGACAGAAAGTGCCGGTCTCGATGCACAAGTATCCAATGATTTGCCGCCGCAGAGGCGGCAATGAGGGAATCCATTGCGGGTAATCGTTGCGTCGCAGCTGATTTCAATTCAAATGCAGTTCGAGCAATCGTAGCCGAAACGTCTACAGTCGCAATAATCCCGCTTTCAAGCAGTTCCAACACTTCAACAGCCGCATCTTCTTCCTTCAACCTGACGCGCAATTCAAGCCACGTCGGAGCAGCAGCAAAAACGCTTTCCGTCA
>CANGVB010000531.1 GCA_947456995.1 Bryobacteraceae bacterium
CGTTCGGGCTTCTTCGCTTCCTGAGCGGCAGTCGACACGGCGTCAAAACCGATGAAGGCGAAGAACACAATACCTGCCCCCTTAACAACACCACCGAAGCCATGTAGGAAGAAGCCTTCATGACCAGGAGTACCTTCGGGAATCATGTAGGGGACATGATTGGCGGGATTAATGAACTGCCAGCCGATTCCGATAAAGAGCAGAACGATGGCCATCTTCACAAAGACGATGATGGAGTTAACGGTTGCTGATTCCTGAGTGCCCTTGATCAAGAGCAACGTAAGAAGCAGCAGGATGATCAAAGCCGGGCCGTTGAAGATTCCATGCACGCCCGATTGAGAGACCTCAAGTGGGGAGTGACACCACTCATACGGGATTGCACCGCCTAGAAGGTTATTGAGATATTCACTCCAGGCAATCGATACAGTAGCCGCACCGAGGGCGTATTCGAGAATCAGGGCCCAGCCAATCGTCCAGGCAGTCATCTCTCCCATCGTTGCGTAAGCGTAGGTATAAGCACTTCCGGCGATCGGGATCATTGCTGCGAACTCTGCATAGCAGAGGCCGGCGAAGGCGCAGCCGATGGCAGCAACGATGAAGGACATCGTCACAGCCGGCCCGGCGGCTTCGGCCGAGGCAGCGGCGGTGCGGACAAAGAGCCCCGCTCCGATGATGGCGCCGATGCCTAAAGCCACAAGGCTTTTGGCGTCCAGTGTTCGTTTCAGACCCTTTTCGCCGCCAGCGGCTTGGGCCAATAGTGTCGCTATCGACTTCTTGCGAGAAAGACTCATGCAGAAACCTCGTTCTTTTTCCAGACGAAGTAAACCGGGATGCCTAGCAGCACAATGATAAGTCCCGGCCACGTGTAGTTTGGTTTATATAAGAGAAGCAGTATCTCGATCATTCCGGCGAAGACAATGTACAGGAAAGGCAGCACCGGATAACCAAGAGCTTTGTAAGGGCGTTCCATCTCCGGGCGCTTGCGGCGCAACACGAAAATGCCCCAAATCGTCAAAATGTAAAAGAGCAGAACCGCAAATATAACATAGTCGAGCAAGTCACCGTAGCGTCCGGTGAGGGTGAGTCCGCAGGCCCAGAGGCATTGGACAACGATGCTGACAACGGGGGTTTGGGTCTTCTCGTCCAGCTTGCCACAGACCTTGAAGAAGAGGCCGTCTTTGGCCATCGCGTAGTAGACGCGGGAACCAGCAAGGATCAGCCCGTTAACGCAGCCGAAGGTCGAGATCATGATGGCGGCAGCCATCCACTTTTCGGCACTGGCACCAAGAAAGCTTTGGACAACAGCGGTACCGACGCGGTCTTGCGAAGCGGTCTGAATGGCTGCAAGCGGGAGGACACTCAAGTAAACGAAGTTGGCTAGCAGGTAGAGGATGCTTACGGCACCAACACCGAGGACTAGCGCAAGCGGTAGATCACGCTTGGCGTTCTTCATCTCACCGGCAAGGAAGGTGATATTGTTCCAGGAGTCAGAACTAAAGAGGCTGCCAACCATGGCGACGCCAGTGACGGAGATGACGGCCCAGGTCCAGTCGGCATTAGCCCAGAAGTTGCCGAAGTTCGCCTGTACCGCGGTCTCGTTGCGGCCAAGGGCAAGGCCAAGAACGACAAGGCCAATCAGTGCGGCCACCTTGGCAATTGTGAAGACGTTCTGAACAATAGCCCCGGTGCGAACACCTTTGGTATTGACCCAACTCAGCAGTATGATCACTCCGATACCAACCAGTTGTAAGCCGCGGCCTTGAATCTCGGGGAAGAAGACCCCAGCGAACTTGGCGAAGGCAACAGCGACTGCTGCTATCGTGCCGGTTTGGATGACGACGAAGAAGGTCCAGCCGAAGAGGAAGGCGGGCATGGGGCCAAAGGCTTCGCGGAGGTAGACGTATTGGCCGCCGGCTTGTGGCATAGCAGCGGCGAGTTCGCCGTAGCTGAGGGCAGCAATGATGGTGAGGATGGCGGTAGCGACCCAGGCAGCCATTAGCAGCGCCGGGGAGTTGACCTGACGTGCGATGTCGGCCGAGACAATGAAGATCCCGGAGCCGATCATGCCGCCAGTAACGATCATGGTGGCGTCGAGGAGGCCAAGCCCTTGAATGAGTTTAGGTGGTGTTGCCATCTTGTAACGTTGTCGCGGAAAGACTTTAGTGTATATGGAGCTTGCCACAATGCGCTAATGACTGCGACTTTTTCTATGCCGGATGAGAGTACTGGGCCTGCATTGTCGAGCGTGATGCCGCCGATAGCCACCAGAGGGTGGCGAGACTCAAAGGTCTGGATCCCAACCACAGGGTCAGGGTTGGCCTTCGATTGGGTGGCGAAGATGGGCCCGATGGCGAGGTAGTTGACTGGCAAGTCCTGAGCAGCGGCTAGCTGACCAGCGTTGTGTGTGGAGAGGCCGAGGATCGCGTCAGGGCCGATGATCTCGCGGGCTGCGGCCGCAGGTAGGTCTGTCTGGCCGACGTGGAGGCCGAGGCCGAAGAGGGCAGCATAGTCGGCCCGGTCATTGAGAATGAGATCGCTTTTGCGTTTGGCGCAGGCCTCGAGGGTCTTCAGGAAATCCCGGGTAAAGTCTGCTTTGTGGCGGATCTGGATCCAGGTGGCACCGCCATCCATTGCAGCCGAGAGGACGTCCTCCAGCGGATGGCCGTGGAGGTGGGCGGTATCCAGAATTGGATAAAGAGCCACTACTCCTGGACGGGGGCCTGATTGTCGGAATCAGCCCATGCTGAGATTTTCAATCGCCGGCAAACCCAGCAGAGGCCTTCAGTCGACTGAGGAGCGACGTCACTGCCGCAGACCGTACATTTCAAAATGGGCGGCTCCTCTTCGAGGACGGGCTTCTTCTTATTTAGTTTGTCTGCCAAGCTTCTACTTTAGCAGCACCGCTGCGGCGTGCAAACCATGCTTTGGCGTCCTCGACGAAAGCGTAGCCCACCGGGACCACTAGCAAGCTCAACAAAAGGCAGAGCATCTGGCCGCCGATGATCGTGATAGCGATGGCAGAACGCTGCCCTGCACCGGCGCCGATACCCACGGCGGTAGGTATCAGGCCAGCCACGATGGAAAGCGTTGTCATGAGAATCGGCCTCAGGCGGACCGAGTTTGCTTCAATGATGGCGGACATAAGAGGCTGACCTTGCTCTCGAAGTCGATTCATATAGTCGATCTGGAGGATGCCGTTTTTCTTGACGATGCCAAGTAACAGAAGGATTCCGAGGGCGCTGAAGAGGTTCATCGTACGGCCGGTTGCGATCAAGGCGATGAGCGCAAAGGGAATCGAAAGCGGCAGGGTGGAGAGGATGATCAGGGGGTGGATCAAGCTCTCAAACTGTGCGGCGAGCACCATGTACATGAAGATCGAGGCAAGGCCGATGGCTAGCAACATGTTGGAAGTGGTTTCTTCGAGTACCTTGACCTGACCAGAGAAGGCGACCCGGTAGCCGGGCGGCAGACTGACGCGGCTGATCGCGTCACTTGCGGCTGCGGCGGCGACACCAAGTGAAGAACCAAGTGCGACGTTACCGTAGATGCCGACGCTGAACTGACGGTTGAAGCGGTCAATACGGCTGGGGCCAAGACCCTGTTCGAGTTGCGCAACAGA
>CANGVB010000532.1 GCA_947456995.1 Bryobacteraceae bacterium
ACGATGAAGGCGTTGATCTTGAGGCGGGTGGTGAGGTAGCCGTTGATGAAGCCGCAGAGCGCTCCGGTGAGGATGCCAACAAGAACGCCAACGAGGATGGGCTGACCCTGGGCCATGGCCATCGTACCGAGGAGACCGCCCATGGCGAGGATCGAGCCGACGCTCAAGTCGATGCCGGCCGTGATGATCACCATCGTCATGCCGAGGGCCATGATGTTGATCACGGCAGTTTGACGGATGACGCTAAAGAGGTTTGTTTCGCTGCGGAAGTTTTGATCGAACAAAAGGATGACAAATAGAACGATTAGAGTTGCGAAGGGCAACAGGCGTTGGATCATGATTGAGTCTCTTCTTCAAAGGCGGCAAGCGCCATGATTTCTTCTTGCGTGGTGCGGCCAGGGAGTTCGCCCGAGAGTTTGCCTTGACGCATGACGAGGATCCGGTCTGCTACCTGGATCAGTTCGGTGAGTTCGCTGGAGACCATGAGGATGGCTGCGCCGTCGCGCGCCAAGCCGTCCATGACTTCGAAAACTTCCGTTTTGGCCCCAACGTCGATGCCGCGTGTAGGCTCATCAAAGAGGAAGATGCGGGCACCCTGGGCTACCCATTTGGCGATGACAATTTTCTGCTGGTTGCCGCCGCTGAGGCGGACGCTTTTCTGCGCGGGCCCGTCGGTTTTGATGCGCAGACGGTCGATGAATTTCTTTTCGGTGGCGGTGAGCTTTGCGCTTTCGAGGATGCCGCAGCGGGAGCGTGCGCCGAGGCTGGTGAGGGTGAGATTCCAGCCGACGGAGAGCTGTGTGGCGAGTCCTGTTTTCTGGCGGTCTTCGGGGATGAGGGCGATGCCTGCGCTTACTGCGTCGCGGGGGCTGGTGAGTTTGACGGGCTTGCCGTCGACTACAAGTTCGCCGCTATCGACGGCGTCGATGCCGAAGATGGCGCGGCAGAGTTCTGTACGGCCTGCGCCCATGAGGCCTGCGAGGCCGACGATTTCGCCGGCGCGGACGGTGAGGTTGATGTCTTTGAGGATGTTGCCGCGGTTGAGGTGTTTGACCTCAAGCAGAGGCTTGCCGGCAGGGTAGGCCTGGCGGCTGTAGAGAGCACCAAGATCGCGGCCCACCATGTGCTGGATGAGTTGGGCGCGGGAGAGATCTTTGAGGTCGCCTGAGTGCACTGTGGCTCCATCGCGCAGGACGGTGACGCGGTCGCCGATGGTGCGGAGTTCTTCGAGCCGGTGAGTGATGTAGATGACGCCTGCGCCTTTTTCTTTCAGCTTTTTGACAATCGTGAAGACTTCGCGGGTTTCACTCTCGCTGAGGCTTGAGGTGGGTTCGTCGAAGATCAGCAGCGAGGTGCCATTTGCGATGGCGCGGCAGATTTCGACGAGTTGGCGGCCGGCGGGGCTGAGACGGTCCACACGCCACTGGGCCTGGAGTGGGAAGCCGTGGGCTTCGATGAGTTTGGCCGCGCGGTCCATCATGGCGGAGCGATTGATGATGCCAAAGCCGCCCATTTCTTCGCGGCCGAGGAAGATGTTCTCGCCAACGCTCAGGTGAGGGGCGAGGAGGCTTTCCTGGTGAACCATGGCAATGCCGCTTGCGGCAGCGGCTTTAGGGTTGGCAAAATTCACGGCCTGGCCACGAAAGAGCATTTGGCCACCGTCCAGGCCCTGCATGCCTGCTACGATTTTCATTAGGGTGCTTTTGCCGGCTCCGTTTTCGCCCATCAAAAGATGAACTTCCCCTTCGCGGACGGAAAGATTGCCGTCGCGAAGGGCGGTGACTCCGCCAAATCGCTTCTGAACCGATTTCAACTCAAGCAGCATCGAAACTACATAGTCTATCGAAGCTTCTAAGACATAGTGCCAGAATTTACAAGTTCCATCTATATACACGCGCCGATTGAGCGGGTTTGGGCCTTTCACGAGGCTCCGGACGCGCTTGAAAAACTGACTCCGCCGGGGCAGGGAATTGAAGTGGTTTCCCAAACTGGGGGGATCGAAGTAGGCGGCAAAAAGGTGATCCGGATACCAGTGCTGGGCCTTTTCAAGACAGAATGGCATGCACTTCACACGGTTTACAAGCCGAGTTCCCTGTTTATTGATGAACAAGAGCAGGGGCCATTTGCGTATTGGCATCATGAGCACCGCTTTGCCAGGAGCAATGAAGGAACACAGATGACCGACGCGATTACGTTTCGCTTGCCTGGCGGGCCGATTGTGAACTTTTTCGGGGCTCCATTCGTGCGCCTGCAACTGCGCTCGTTATTTAAATATCGTCATGCAATTACCAAGAAGTCTTGTGAGTAATCGTGGTTAAGTCCTGATAGGATGCACTAAGCCCCCCTCATTCGCTCGATCATGCGCCAATCCATTCGCATCGCTGGTCAAATTCGCCGGTCTGTCTTTTATGAAGGCTGGCATGGACCGGCTGTGCTTGAAGTTTTGCATGGGCTCGATGCTGCCAAAGCGAGCGCTAGTACACCCGTTGCCAACCACTCCATTTGGGAACTGGTGCAGCATATGCGCTGCTGGCATGAAGCTGGGCTGGACGCCATGTCCGGGAAACCGTTGCCCCATGCGGAAGAGGCTGACCGCCTGGGGTGGCACCCGATACCCGATTTTTCAGAGAAAAGCTGGCAGATCGAGGTACAGCGCTTCCGGGATTCCGCTGAGAGGTTAACTCAGCGCACGGCTACGCTTGAGGATAAGTCGCTTACCCAGCAGGTGCCTGGGCGCGCTTACGATGTGGCGCACATGTTATTGGGTATTGCCAGCCATAACACTTACCATTGCGGGCAGATTGTGCTGCTGCACCGGTATTTGCATTTGCACTAGATCGAAGGCGAACTCTGCCTCAAGTGTTTCCTGCCTGCTTTGCAATGGTCCGCTCTCCTCTGCAGTTGATTTGGCTGTTTTGCGGAGTCGAATCAGGTTGGTTAAAGAGAATTAATGTGCTAGCATAAGAGGAACGATGTTTTTGTATTTGGCCCTGTGTCTCCTCGCTGCCTCAGCCGCATTTTCCCAGTCCCTCATCGTCGGTATACCCAACGCTGAAGTTTCCCCGAAGGGCCAATTCGCGCTTGCCCATGAAACCCAACTCAACCGTTTCCAGGCGGGGAACTATTGGAACAGCTTTACCTTTGCCACTTATGGTGTCGGTCATCATACCGAGATCGCTGCCAGCATGTATGGCGTTTCCGTTCCGGTCTCTGGCAATCGATCGCTCGGCATGGGCTTCAAGACCGCCATTCCCTGGGGGCAAGATTGGGCCAAACGATGGGAATTCAAAACCTCGATCGGCGCAATGGTGCCTGTTTCATTCCAAGGTAAGGGTGTTGGCTACTGGGTTTATGGAAATGGAAGTGTCCGAATTCCGAATGTGCGTACTCGGCTCACTGCCGGACCTAGCTTCGGTACGCGACAGATTTTTGACCGCCGGACCTATTCGACGATGGTTGGTGTCGAACAGCCGATCACGCGGAAGGTCGGGATCGTTGCTGACTGGTTTAGCGGTCGACATGCCCTTGGTGCCGCCATCGTGGGTGTGTCGTGGCAGCGGGATAAGCGGACGCTCATCATCGCGGGGTATAAATTCGCCAACAATGCGCAATCTGGC
>CANGVB010000533.1 GCA_947456995.1 Bryobacteraceae bacterium
TTCCCCGCATGCTGCCGGCTGCACCGCTCGATACAGCTTCAGGTTCAGAAACCACCTCGCCGCCAGGCACTCGAGGCATTTCAATCACACGCTTCTGCACTGGCCAAACCTGTCCAGCTTTGTAGTCGAGCGAGCGATTCAGCCCAACTATCATGACCGGGCGATCCGATGCTGACACTTCTCCCAGATAACGGCGCGGCACCCAAACCTGCGTCTGGTCGCCTTGATTTTCCACAAGAAATTCCGACCAGTTCGCATCAATCAATCGCCAAAGGTTCGTTTCAAGATTCCCGATCGAAGGATGAAACGAGAACTCGCGCTCAGCAAGCTGGTCAAGCGGTGGTGGGTAAGGTGCGCCTGGTTCGCGCGCTGAGGGCTGGGTTGACATTGTCTTAGGCCATCTTCAAGAAATCCATGTGCGCCAGCAGTGCCTGGCCTGGTGGCACCACCGTTTGAGCTAGGCCTTCCGGGTTTGCTGCATCATCAAAAGCTTGAAAAAGACTCATCTTGGCCAGGGCGTATTCTTCATTCCAACGCAACGCAGAGCCCATTCGCGCAGCACATGGAGCCAGCGCATCTTCGGTCAACTCAACTGCAACTTCAAAATGTGTTTTGCGATCGGCCGAAACCTCGAAAACATGCTTGCGCCCCATCATCCCTTTGAAGATGTATTGATACACCAATCCACTCGCCGCTGAATAGGATTTCTCCCTCTGCGACAAGGGCAAAGGCTTCAGCGTTTCCACCTTCTTTGAAAACCACGAGAACATGAGACTGTCTCCAGTCTAGTATGAGGGTAGTGCCTCTAATTTATTTTTTGTGGTTCATGGCGCAAGCCCCGGCTCCGCAGGCCCCTGTGGCGCCGGTCCCCGAGTCGCCACCTGTTTATTCAAGCGCGACAGGCCCCATCGTTTTGCCGAATCTTTGCTCAGAACTGGACATGCCCACCTTGGGGCTAACCTGCAGTGAAGCCGACCCTTGCCCGACCTATCTGGAATTCTCAAGTGTTGAAGCGGTGGGCACGGTGCTCCTGCTGGCGGGTAACTTGCACACCACTGCCTCAACGCTACAGTCCATTTTGCTGATCAGCGAAGACGGCGGCGCCACCTGGCGCGAAGCTCACGCCCGGCTCAAAGCAAGTGCCCTGGAATCGATGCAGTTCATCGACTTCTCAACTGGCTGGCTCACCGGGCAAACCTCGATCGGATTGCCCCGCGATCCCTTTGTGTTACTCACCACAGACACGGGTCGGAGCTGGCGCAAAGTAGATCTCTTTGCCGAAACGCGCGTAGGTGTGATCGAAGACTTTGCTTTTCAGACAGCCAAGCGCGGCTGGATTCTGGTTGACAATCGCGGAAGCGGCGAGGCAGGCAAGTATGAACTTTACGAAACACAATCGGGCGGGACAAGCTGGGAATTGCGAGAGATCTCAGGGCGAATTCCCAAAGCAGGCCAGCCGGGGCAACGAACTCCGACAAACACTTCGCGCGTGAGAGTCGATGACAAGAAGGGATTGCTCCGCATCGAGACCAGAAACGGCAACTCCTGGCGCGAGGTCAGCACATTCAAACTCAAGCTTGAGGACTGTAAGCCGAGTCAGTAGCCGGGGCTTTCCGCGGCCGCGCATCCAACTTGGCTGCAATCAACTGCTTCTTCATCTGCACACCTTTCGGGGTGGCAGGGTTAAGCCCGGCACTCACTACGTCTTCGTCGGTAATTTCGAGGGCTGCAGGCAAATACTTCTGAAGATAATTCTTGATCCTGTCCTGTACGACGCGCAACGGAGATTTGCCCAAGAGCACGAAGATGTATTCGGCCGGGGCATCCACCAACGCAGCGTAGACAAGGGATGGCTTTTGCAATTTCGCTGACTTGAGCGTGTTTTGAAGCGTCTTTGACTTCGCATCCAGATTTTTCCAGGCATCCACTTCACGCTTGGACAACTTGCAGTTCTTGATGAAGCTCAGTTTGTCTTTTGGCGTCCACTTCTCACTCACTGTATGGAGGAAGAGGGAGAAGCGGTCTTCTTTGAGGTGTGTCCCAAAGGGAACCATTCCGCGAAACTTGAGCAGTTTTCCAAAACCGGCTGAATTCAGCTTGGCACCGGAAAAGCCGGTGAAATAAAGGTTCAGTAGCTTCTCTTTTTCCAGCGTCTCTAGAATCGGCATAGGATTGAACTCCTCGCCAATTTTCACGATCTCTCTTCTCAATGCCTCTGGCGTGATCAACTCTTCCAGCTTTTCTTCGCGTGCCCGCTGGTATTGAGCACGTGTCCGCTCGTCCAATTGAAAGCCCAATCTGGCCTGAAGAGTCACCAGCTTTAAAACTCTGGATGGATCGTCACTTAAAGTGTGGCTGGTAGCGGTTCTGAGTTCGCGCAAAGCGAAATCAGATAGTCCGTTGGTGGGGTCCAGCAGCAAACCGCGCGAGCCCTGAGCTAGAGAGATCGCCAGACAATTGATGGTGAAGTCCCGGCCCTTTAGATCTTCATGAATCGTCGAAGGCACAACCTTCGGCATGGCCCCGGGCTTGGCAAACTTTTCAATACGAGCCATTGAAATTTCGGCATGCACGCCATTGGGAAAGCTGATTTCGTAACTCTTGCGCACATCATCCGAGTTCACAACACGAATTCCCGCTTCTTTCTCAAGAGCCTTGACTAGCTTGTAAGGAGAGCCTTCCAAGGTGAAATTCAAGTCGCGAACCGGCAGACCGGCCAACATGTCTCGGAGTGCTCCACCCGTGAGAAAAACGTTGACCTGGAGTTTCGCCATCATCCTCTGGACTTCGGAGATAACAAAATTCTGCGACTGGCTAAGGTGGCTCTCCAGCATGAACATGTAATCACTCATAATTTCTTGGCTTCCCTTGGATGAAATTGGTCAACAATACCGCGCAAGCGTTCCTGCTCGACGTGGGTGTAAATCTGAGTCGTTGAGATATCAGCGTGCCCAAGCAATGCCTGGACACTTCTGAGATCTGCTCCGCCATCCAGCAGGTGCGTGGCGAAGGAATGCCGAAGCATATGTGGATGCAAAGCCTTTTCGCTTCCCATGGCACGACGCAGTTGGGCGAGAACCTTCCAGTAAGACCGGCTTTCGAGCTTCGGCCCACGGGAGCTGACAAACAGGAAGGGAGAACTTTTCCCACGCAGCAACTTGGTGCGTCCCTCAAGAAGATACTGTTCGATGGCTTTTGCCGCATCGCTACCCACAGGCAGCAAGCGCTGTCTGTTCCCTTTTCCCGTCACTCTCAGACGCATGGAAAGGGCGTTATATGCCGAAAGTTGCACATTTACTAATTCGCTCAATCGCAATCCAGAACCATAGCAAAGTTCAAACATGGCCCAATCGCGCAGACCTGTTGGGCTGGTCCGGTCAAACGCCTCTGCAACTTCACCCAATCGACTCGCTGGAACTGCCTTCGGCAATTTGCGTGGCGGGTTCGGTGTGCGCAGAAACTCTGTCGGATCTTCAGTCAATTGTCCTTCAGCCACGAGAAATTGCAGCAATCCGCGTAAGGCAGCAAATTTTCGAGCAATACTCCGACTGCTCAACTTTCGCTCCAAAAGATACATTTGGAAACGCTGCAATACAGAAATTTGCGAAAACGAA
>CANGVB010000534.1 GCA_947456995.1 Bryobacteraceae bacterium
GGCAATGCCCTCATCGATCTCAATGAGGCGGTCTGGAGAGGGGTATGGAAGGGGACGGAAGAGGATGCCGTAGGCGGTGGCGAAGAAGGCGGTGTTGGCACCGATGCCGAGGGCTAGCGTTAGGATTCCGGCGAGGGCGAAGCTGGGGGAAAGACGGAGACTGCGGATGGCGTATCTGGTGTCGGTGGCGAAGTCTTCGAGCCACTGTGTGCGGCGGGTGTCGCGGCATTGTTCAGCCGTGCTGGTGAGGGGGCCAAAGAGGAGGCGGGCTTGCCTTTCGGCTTCTGGATCGGAGAGGCCGGAGGCGAGGAGTTCGGCCTTTTGCTCGGCGAGGTGGAAGGCAAGTTCGTCTTCGAGTTGGTGGTCGAGCTGGTCTCTTTGGAAGAGGGCTTTGAGGCGGAGGGCGAGGCGATTCAGATACAGCATGGAGGATCCTTCAGGCGTGCTTGACGACGAGTTGGACGGCGGCGGAGAGACGGTCCCACTCGTTGAGTTCGTGGGCGAGTTGTTTCTTGCCGGCTTTGGTGAGGGAGTAGAACTTGGCGACGCGGCCGGATTCAGTGGGTTTGGTTTCTGATTCGATCCAGCCTTGTTGCTCTAGACGGTGGAGAGCTGGATAGAGGGAGCCTTGCTGGACTTGGAGGACTTCGTTTGAGACTTGCTGGATACGCTTGGCGATGGCCCAGCCGTGGACGGCGCCGGTGGAGAGAGTTTTGAGGATTAGAAGATCGAGGGTTCCCTGGATCAGATCGGATGGTCGGCTCACACTATGATTATCTACAATCTTTGTAGATAATCAAGGGGTGCAGAATTTGAGGTGGGACGAGTGGGAAAAGTGTTGAGTGATTCATTCCAGGGTTAGGGCTGGGTTAGATTTGGTGAGGGGGATGTTCATGCAGATCAGCTATGACGAGAGGGTGCGGGCCGAGAAGTTGCAGTACGACGCTTGTGAGGATGTTCATGAGTTGCCGGAGATTTTTCATTACTGGTCGAATCGATATCTGAAGCCGCAGCTTGAGAGTTATGGCTTTGCCGGGCCGGATGACTTCTTTTTGAAAAGTCTCGAAGAGGTTGCCGGTGAAACAATTCTTGCGTTGAGTGTGGGGTCTGGGAATTGTGATCTGGAAGTAGCACTAGCTTCCAAGGTGAAGCGGGTGAGGATGGATTGTCTTGATCTGAATCCGACGATGCTCGAGCGGGGACGGGAGATGGCAATGCGGGGTGGCGTGGAAGATCGGGTGCGGTTTCTTGAAGGGGACTTCAATCAGCTCAGGCTTGAGGATTCCTACGATGTGGTGATCTTCAATCAATCGTTGCACCATGTGACCGGACTGGAATCTTTGCTCGATGAGGTGAAGCGGAAGCTGAAGCCGGGCGGGCGAATTTTGCTTTCGGACATGATCGGGAGAAACGGCCATGTGAGGTGGCCGCTGGCTCTCGAATGGATCTGGAAGTTCTGGGCTGAGTTGCCGCCTTCTTATCGCTACAACCGGATGTACCGGTGCTATGAAGAACTCTATGTAGACCGGGATTGCTCGGGTTTGGCCTTTGAGGGGATTCGAGCTGAAGACATACTGCCTGAGTTGCTGAAGCGCTTTGAGTTTGAATATTTCTTTGGGTTTGGGAATGTTGTCGATCCTTTTGTGGACCGGGTCTTCGGGCCGCATTTTGATGAAACGAAGGATTGGGACCGGGACTTCATTGATCGAGTGCATGCCAAAGATCAGGAGTTGCTTGCAGCAGGAGAGATTCCGCCGACACATATGCTGGCGGTGCTTCGTCATCCTGGTGAGGCGCGTGAGATACGACAGAATCTATCGCCTGCGGCGTGCCTCGCGGCGCGGGCTAAGGCCAGTGGCACGGCGTTGAAGCCTGAGAGCGCGTACGCAGTTACTTACGAAGGGGCTGAGCAGGTGCGGGCGATGGCCGCAATCGCAGTGGAATACGAAGATTATTGCGAGCGGGCACGCGCGATCATCACCAAAGTGTCGGCCGAGGTGGAGCAGCAGAGCAGTTGGGGTGTGGAGTTGAAGGGGCAGTTGGAGGCTTCAGAAGCCCGGGTTGTTGCACTGCAGCAGGAAGTTGCTGAGCGCAATCAATGGGCTCTTGAGACGGAGGAAATTGTAGGCCGGGCGGAAGTCGAACTGGGCAGCTTGCGCCAGGAAATCGAAGAGTACGCAGCGTTGCGGCTGCGGCTGGAACAAGAGCTGAAGGAGCGGACGGCTTGGGCGCTCGAACTCGACAGGGAGATTGGCGATTACAAAGCCCGGCAGGCCGAGCTGGCTCGCGAGCTTGCTGAGGTGGCCTGGCTGGTGAAATTGCGACGTGGGATCGCAAGGTTCTTTACTTAAGTTCGCGACCGGTGATGAGCTTGCAGATGGCGGGGGTTGGAAGGCCGCCAGCGGCGAGGACAGACTGGTGATAGTCGCTGAGTTTGAAGGCAGAGCCTTTGACTTGCTTTGCGATCTCGCGCATACGGATATGGTCTCGCCAACCGGCGAAGTAAGTTACCAGTTGGACGCTGGATAGCTTGGCGCGTTGCAGCTTGCCCTTGGCTTCTTCCTGCTCCTGGAAGGTGTCTTCGATCATGAGGCGGATGGCTTCGTCGTCGGTCATGCGGCCGGTTTGGAGTTTGATGTCGAGGATGGCGTTGGCGATCATGCGGAGCTGTTGCTTGAGGAAGGTGAGCTTGAGGTCTGGATCGTTGTTGAGATAGCCTTCTTCGAGCAGCATCTGGGTGGAGTAAATGGCCCAGCCTTCGGCGGAAGCGCTGTTGGCATAAACGCTACGAAGGAGACGGCGGCCGCGGGGTTCGATGCGGTTGGCGTATTCGAACTGGACGTAGTGGCCGGGCATGGCTTCGTGGATCGTAAGCAGCTTGAGGCCGTAGAAGTTGTATTCGCGGAGCTTGGATTCGACGCGCGCCTCGGGCCAGTCGGCAGGGATCGGGGTGAGCCAGTATTGGGCACCGAGGGTTGGGTCCATTGCAGGGGCTGGATTGAAGCCGCCGACGGAGTAGATCCCGCGCATGAAGGCGGGGGTTTCGATGACCGTGAGGTTCTTGTTGGGTGGCAGTTGGAGGAGGCCCTTTTGCGCGACGAAGGCTGTGGCTTCGGCGAGATCGCGGCGGGCGTCGTTGAAGTAGTTTTCGCGGGTTGAGTGTTTGGTAGCGATCTGATCGAGACGCTTGCGGATGATGGGATTGATGTCGCCTTTGCCCGACCATCCGGAGAGGCGGGCCATCTCTTCGCGGACTTTCTTGAGCTCGGATTCGGCGGCAGCCAGGAGCTGGTCTGGAGTTTCAGTGGTGCCGAGGGTGAGCTGGAATTTTTTGGTGTAGTTGGCGGTGCCGAGGCGCCAGTCGTAGTCTTTGCCTTCGAGATCTTTAGTAAGGAACTGGATGTACTGATTGAGGGCGACGGTGGCTTTGTCGGCGGCGTCATCGAATTTTTTGGAGAGCTCGGCGGGGCGCTCTTTTTTGAGCAGAGCGATGAGGTCGATGTTGCCTTTGGTTTCTTCAATTGCAACTTCGCGCCAGACTTTGGGCGCGCTTACGAGGTTGCCCTGGGCCTGGGAGGCGCGCGAGGGGATGCGCTCCATGCGCTTCAAGA
>CANGVB010000535.1 GCA_947456995.1 Bryobacteraceae bacterium
ATCGGATTGAGGGCAAGGTTGAGGACCAGAGTGGGGCCAGAATTGCCGGCGCGAAAGTTTCGCTTAGGATCGAGGCAACCAATAACTCGTTGCGGACAATAACTGGGGAAGATGGCTCTTATCGCTTCTTGCGGCCAGCAAGCGGCAAGGTGGAATTGATTGTCGAGCATCCTGGCTTTAACGCGGTTGTGCGAAAGCTGGAACTGGATTCGAACTCGGCCCAGACGGTGAACTTTGTGCTGTCGGCGAGTTCGGTATCAGAAACCATTGACGTGAATGCGAGCAGCAGTTCACTGCAGCCGAATACGGCTACTCAATCCACCACGATATCAAGCAAGCAGATTGATCAGATTCCTACGTCATCGAGGAACTACACGCATTTGATTATCGGTGAGGCTGGAGTTGCGGCACCCTTGCCAGACCGCACAGGTAGAGGCATGAACATCGCGACTTCACCCGGTGCACAGGGGGATGACGGTACTCAATCGCTGAACCCTTCGGTGAATGGAGCTCGCCCTACCAACAATTCGCTGATGATCAATGGCGTAGATGCTACCAACATGATGAATGGCGGCGGTAGTTTGGGCAACAACATCACGGTGCCGCTCGATGCTCTGGAGGCAGTAGAGATGCAGACTGCTCTCTATACGGCGACTTCAGGCCGCAATGGCGGGGCGAACATCCAGATGATTACCCGTGTGGGTGGCAACGATTTTCATGGCAGCGTTTCGCACTTCTATCAGAACGAGAAGTTCAATGCGAATGATTTTTTTCTGAACCGGTCTGGGACCAGCCGTCCGAAGTTCCGGCGCAATGAAACCTACTTTGGGCTGGGCGGCCCGATTGTCAAAAACAAGACCTTCTTCTATGCAGCAGTGCAGCGTACGGACTTTGTATCGGGCTATGCAAGTCGTGCGATTGCCACGACGTCAAGCCCTGACGGGTTGGGAGATGTGCGTACGCGAGATTCGATGGCGCAGGTGGCGAACCAGTGGCTGGCTAGTGGCGCGGCAGACAATCCGGCTTTTGCCGCAAATTTCCTAACTACGATTCGGCGATTCCCGGCCGAGCAGATAGCGGGCCTCGAACAGAAGTTTTTCTCAAGCACAGCAAATCCCGCAAACCCGGTATTTCGTCAGTTAACGGGGCAGGATATTCATCCGGTTGCGATCAACATTTTGAACGTCAAGCGTGACGGAAAGTTTCTCCTGCCAAGTGTGACATCTGCAAACAGACTGCTTCCTGGAACGACTACTTACGGCAGGGAGCGGGAGCAGGTGAATGCCTTTCCGACCTTCTTTAATTCGTGGTCTGGGTCTTTGTCGCTCGAACACAATTTTGCTGCCAACGATCGTGTGCGGTTGAGCTACATCAAGAGCCAGCAGTTTGTGGAGGAAGCTTTCCCCTGGGCGAATTCTTCGGCGTCGCCGACACAGGGGCAGACTCCTGGTTACACGGCATCTCTTTCGCACTTGCATACCTTCGGGTCTCGCTGGACCAACGAATTGCGTGGTGGCTTCTTTGAATTGTTCAATACACGCATCTCACGTTTCAAAGACATCTTCAATTCAACGCTCGGTATCTACAACCCGATTGAAGAAGCCATCGGCGGCCTGGCGGCGCTGATGCCTACGGTGGATATTGTGACGCAGCGCTCGAGCGCTGGGATTGGCAATGCCTGGGACTTCTATGACCGCCAGCGCAATGTCTATGTCACGAATCTGGTGACGCATGTGCGTGGTTCGCATACGATGCAGTTTGGTGGTGAGTTTCGCCGGACCAACCTGAAGGGTGAATACATGGCCCGCACCAATGGTGACCTTGACTACGACAATTGGGTGCTCTTCATGACCGGACATGGTGCGTCGGGGGGAGGATCGGACCTCGATATGGGCGATACACGACGCGACTACAACATGTTCGATCTTTCTTTTTATGCGCAGGATGACTGGCGTGTCCGCAAAGGGCTGACCATCAATGCCGGCGTGCGCTGGGATTACTTTGGCTGGCCGGATGAGACCCAAGGCAGGATTGGCACTTACTTCAACAAAGATGACGCAGCACGAGCTGGAGTTGCGCAGGGCTATTACATCAACGAAAAGCATTTGATTTTCAAGCAGGGTTTTGACCCGATTCAGATGGGGCTGATTGTGTCGCCCTTTGTGAAGCCGCTGAATCTTTCGCAGATCTTTAAATCCGAACGCAATTCGATCTTCCAGCCCGACAAGAACAACATTGCACCGAGGGTTGGATTCGCCTGGCAGCCGTGGTTTACGTCAAAGCTGGTGGTGCGTGGCGGATACGGAATTTACTATGAGCGGCCTTCGGGGTCGTTCAAGTCAGACCTGCAATTGTCTTCGCCGTTCTTCGTGTATCAGAACGTGCCGTCGCCCGTGGATATGGCGAATCCTTATCCCCGGCTCAATATCAACCCCTTTACGATTCCGCTCGACGTACGCATTGCGCGGGATGCCAACGGTGCGGCAAGCTGGCGGCGCTTTGACGGCACTGCCTTTCCGAGCACGGAGCCGTTTGCGGCCAAGAACTTTACGTTTATTGACCCGTTCATCAAAACACCATATGTGCAGCAGTGGACTTTCAATTTGCAGTACGAGCCGCTCAAGGGCAATGTGATCGATGTGCGCTATGTGGGGACGCGCGGAATCGGGTTGATGGCCAAGCTAAATCTGGCTCAGGCCTATGATCCGCGGGTGACACCGGTGAATGGCTTTACCGATATTCGTACGCGCACTGGTGCGTTGATTAACCCTGACTTCTTTGTGCCGAGTGAGTATCTGGGACTGGGCAGACAGAGTGGCTATAGGAAACGATCGAATTACGGAATGTCCACCTATCACGGGCTGCAGGTGAATTACCGCAGACGCTTCCAGCGCAGGGTGCTGGTGCAGGCCGCGTATACCTGGGCCAAGACGCTCGATAACATTTCGAGCGATGGCGGAACGGTAGAACATGATGCCCGAAATATGGCTAACAACCGGGGTGTTGCTGACTTTGATCGCACGCAGCGCTTTACGGCAGCCTTCATCTACGAGATTCCGCAAGCGTTCAAGGGATCGCAGGCAGCGAAGATGTTGCTGGGTGGGTGGTCTTTGAATGGGATGACGACGCTGCAGAGCGGATCTCCATTCTCGGTAACCGGTGCAAACACGGCAAATGCGAACTGGGCTCAAGTGGCGCGTGTGAGAACGGATCTTGCTCCTGGCCGAAGCATCGACAGTGCATTTAAGACCGGTCGCGTGCAGGACCGTTTAAATGGTTTCTTTGATGTGACTGCCTTTGGCAATTCAGACGATCGGTGGGGCAATGCAGGACGCAATATCCTGCGTGGACCAGATCAACGTCAGTTTGACTTTGCTCTCAGCAAGACAACTGCGGTGAATGAGCGCTTTAATGTTGAGACTCGCATGGAGGTGTTTAACGCATTCAATCAGACTACATTTGCCAATCCGAGTTCGGCACTGCCGGCAGCGGGATTTGGCACGATGGGAACCATTACTTCAACTATTGGCGGACCACGGACAATGCAGGTGGCGCTGCGGATGAAGTTCTAACGGATGAACTGATTGATGAAGTCGGGA
>CANGVB010000536.1 GCA_947456995.1 Bryobacteraceae bacterium
CACATTCCCGGTGATATAGCTCGAGGTCTCACCAGCCAAAAACGCCACCGCAGCCGCGATATCTTCCGGCTTGCCAAAGCGCTTCAGTGGAATCACGTTCAGCATCTTCTCTTTCACTTCATCGCTCAATACCGCAGTCATGTCCGTCTCGATAAAACCAGGCGTCACCGCATTGACAGTGATGTTGCGTGAAGCCAGTTCCTGCGCCAGAGACTTCGTCAGCCCAATCAACCCGGCCTTGGATGAAACATAATTTGCCTGGCCCGCATTCCCCATCTCACCCACAACACTGGCGATGTTGATAATGCGCCCCCAGCGCTCCTTCATCATCCCGGGCATCACACCCTGAGCGCAAAGAAAAGCCCCTGTCAGGTTTGTCTGAATCACGCTCGTAAAGTCTTCGAGCTTCATGCGCATCGAAAGCCCGTCTTTGGTAACCCCGGCGTTGTTCACCAGAATATGAATCGGCCCCGCTTCGGAGATCGCCTTCTTGATCGCTTCCTGAATCGACTCGGGGCTCGACAGATCGATCGTCGCCACCAGAGCCTCTCCACCGCTGGCGCGGATCTCTGCCGCTGCCTCTTCAAGCTTGTCCAGATTGCGCGCGGCAAGCACTACTTTGTGCCCCGCTGCTGCCAGCGCCTTGGCGCAGGCCAAACCAATTCCGCGGCTTGCGCCGGTAATAAATGCAGTTCTCTTCGTCACCCTTCCATAATAAGAGGAGATGTCTTATCTGGATCTGTCCGAGTTCCTCTCCGCTCTCGACAAAGCGGGCGAGCTAAAACGTATCCCCTTTGAAGTCGACCCTCATCTTGAGATCACGGAGTTCGCCGACCGCGCTGTAAAAAGCGGCGGCCCTGCGCTGCTCTTTGAAAAACCGAAGGGATCTTCGATCCCTCTCGCCATCAATCTTTTCTCCAGTGACCGAAGAATGGAGATCGCCCTCGGCGTCAATTCGCTCGACGAAATCGCCGACCGCATCACCGAATACCTCGGCATGAAGATGCCCACCGGCCTGATGGGAAAACTGAAGATGTTGCCCAAACTCGCCGAGATGGGCAATTTCTTCCCTAAAGAAGTTTCAAGCGGCCCATGCAAAGAAGTGATCCAGAAGGACAACTTCTCGCTTGATGATTTCCCCATCCTGCACTGCTGGCCCCAGGACGGCGGCCGCTACATCACCCTGCCGCTGGTCTTCAGCAAGAACCCCACCACAGGCAAACGCAACTGCGGCATGTACCGCATGCAGGTCTACGATTCCAAGACCACCGGCATGCACTGGCAGCTCCACAAACAGGGGGCAGACCATTACCGCCAGCTCCTCAAAGAGGGCAAGCAGCAGCGCATGCCGATTGCCGTAGCGATTGGCGCAGACCCCGCCACGCTCTACTCCGCCATCCTGCCCCTCCCGCCCGAGCTCGACGAAATGATGATCGCCGGCTTCCTGCGCAACAAGCCTGTCGAGATGGTGAAGTGCGAAACCGTAGACCTGGAAGTGCCAGCTCAAGCTGAAATCATCCTCGAAGGCTACGTCGAACTCGGCGAGCTCCGCACAGAGGGCCCCTTTGGCGACCACACGGGCTACTATTCGCTCGAAGACGATTACCCGGTCTTCCACCTCACCGCGATCACCAGACGCAAGAAGCCCATCTACACGGCCACAATCGTCGGCCCGCCTCCAATGGAAGACTACTGGATGGGCAAGGCGATTGAGCGCATCTTCCTGCCGCTGCTGCGCATGCAGATCCCCGAAATTCGCGAGATGTCGATGCCGGCTGAAGGTGTCTTCCACAACCTGATGCTGGTGAGCATCCGCAAGGCCTATCCGGGCCATGCCCGCAAAGTGATGCATGCGATTTGGGGTCTGGGCCAGGCGATGTTTACCAAGTGCATTGTTGTGGTGGACGAAGACGTTGACGTACGCAACCACTCAGAAGTCGCATGGAAGGTACTCAACAATATCGACCCGCAACGCGACATTGAATTTGTTCTTGGCCCCATCGATTCGCTCGATCACGCGAGCCGTCTTGCTAATTTTGGCTCCAAAATGGGCATTGATGGAACAAAGAAATGGGTGAGTGAAGGCTTCACCCGTCCCTGGCCTCCGGTGATCACCATGGACCAGGAAATCAAGACTCGCGTCGATCAATTGTGGAAACAGGCAGGAATGGCGAAGGGTTGATGGATGTTGGGGGTACCTTTTTGGTAGACTGAAGAAGTACCTCGCGGTGCCCATAGCTCAGTTGGTAGAGCGCCGGATTGTGATTCCGGATGTCACGGGTTCAAGTCCCGTTGGGCACCCCAACTTCCTACCTGCTTTTCGGCCCCATTCTCAAAGTCGATTTCTTCTTCCGATTGTCGAACTTCTTGTAGACCGGAGGTTTGCTTGGAGGCCGGGTATCAACGCCCTCCTTCTTCTTGCGAGCCTCAAGCGGCTCCGGTGCAACAACAGCCATCAGGGCGAACACGAGCAAAGAAGAAAAGATTTTCACAGGCGGAGAATCGGCAATTCTCCGCCCAAACATTAGAAGCGGAAGCGAATCGTCCCCGTCGCATCAAACGGCTTGCCCGGATACACCAGAAAGTCGTTGATCGAGGCCACCAGATAACGCTCTTTGTTCAATGCGTTATTGAGGTTCACAGAATACTCCCACTTGCTCTTGCGATAGAACACCGCCGCATCCCACAGGGTATAGCCACCCATAAAGAAGTAGTTGAAGTTGTTCACCGGTGCGCGTGCGATGTAGCGCTGCCCGATCGCCACCTGCAGACTTGAGCTGACGTCATAGACGCCCCAGAAGCTGGTTGTATGCCGGGGCACAAAGGCCGGTGCGCGCCCACGCAGATTGCGTACCACTCCATCGCCATCTTCCAGTTCAAAGTCCTGAAATTGAGCCTGCGTAAAGCCATACGATGCCCGAATCGACATCTTGCGGCTGACTCTGCCTCTCATGTCAGCCTCAAAACCCTTCGATCGCACTTTCCCCGCCTGGTCGAAATTACCGTTCGCACGCGACACGGTGACGTTTTCTTTCTCGATCCAGAACAATGCCGTATTGAGCGACATCTTGCCGCCCAGCAAGTCAAATCGCTGGCCCACTTCAAACTGGCTGCCCGTCTCGGGCTTCAACTGCCGGCCATCATTGGATAGCGAAGTCTGCGCGCGGAAGCTCGTGCCGTAGCTGGCATAAATGCCCATTACCGGCAGCACCTGGCCATTCATCGCAACGCGGTAAGTGAAGGGGTTTTGTTCGATGTTCGTAACAGCGCCTCTACCTTCGACGCCATTGACGACCGGGTTCCGGAACGACACCCGTCGAAAGCCGTCAAAGCGGCCACTCACCAGAGCGGTCAGCTTCGGGTTCAGGCGAATGAAATCCTGGAAATAAGTCGAATTCACGTTGTTGGTGAAATAGTCCAGCCGGCTCGGAGGAAAGTTGTTCACCTTCGTGTTGAAGGTATCTACCGGGTTCAGGAGATCGAGCGAGGGCAGGGCAATGCCAAACACCGATGAGCTCCGCTCGGTCTGATTCTGATAGCGCAAAAAATCATAACCACCCAGCAATTGATGCTCAATCTTGCCGGTCTTCACC
>CANGVB010000537.1 GCA_947456995.1 Bryobacteraceae bacterium
CAGGAAGAGATTCGCCGCGCACGCAACGAAAAAGCCGCTAAGCAAATGGACCCCAAGCAGGAGATCGAAGGCGTTCTGCGTGGCCAGGGCAAAGAGTTTGAAGTGATCTCGGCACAGGCTGAAGTCTTCCGCAGGCTGGCTGGGGTGAAGCTGAGCTTTGAGCCATCCACTGAAGTGAAGGGCATACAGCTGATCTTGCAGGCTCCGGCTGGGCAGGCCGATGCGTTGCGCAAGCGTCTCGAAAAAGACATTGAGCAGCTTGAGAAGGTGATCGCCAACACGCAGCGGCAGTTGGGTGATGAGAAGTTTACGGGCAAGGCCCCGGCGCACATCATCGAAGGCATGCGTGTGAAGCTCGGCGAGTATCAGGTGCAACTGGAGAAGAACCGGGAGGCTCTTGGTGGACTCTAGCTGGCAACACCCTGAAATCTACGATGCGGTAGAACGCGCCCTTGGCGAAGATATCGGCACAGGGGACATCACGACCAAGCTCACGGTGAAAGAAGGCCGGCTCGCTCGGGGCAAGTTCTATGCCCGGGACGAGATGGTGCTGGCTGGGATCGAGTTGCTTCCGCTCATCTTTGAATGCCGTGGTGGAGTAGACAAGCTGGAGCTGAAAGCAGCTTCCGGGCATCGCTGCTTTGATGGCGAGATGATCGCTGAGGTGGAGGGGCTTGCCTCGACTCTGCTTGAGTGCGAGCGTACGGCGCTGAACTTCATGCAGCGCTTGAGTGGCGTAGCCACGCTTGCTTCGCAGTTTGCCGCTGAGGTAGCGCATACCAAGTGCAAGGTACTCGATACGCGCAAGACAACCCCCGGGCTGCGGCGGCTAGAGAAGCTGGCGGCAGCGGCTGGCGGGGTTACCAATCACCGGATGGGTTTGTTTGATGCTGTATTGATCAAGAACAATCACATTGCTGCGGCTGGCGGGGTGAGGCAGGCGCTTGAGGCTTCCCTGCCCCACGGCGTCTCGGTGGAGATTGAAGTGCGCACACGGGCTGAACTGGATGAGGCCCTGGCCAGCGGAGCGACGAAGCTGTTGCTCGACAACCTGACGCCTGCCGAGGCTCGTGAGTGGATCGACTATATTGCCGGGCGAGCCAGTTGCGAAATCTCTGGAGGGGTGACGCTGAGCACGGTGCGCGACTATGCCGAGGCTGGCGCGGATTTTGTATCGAGCGGGGCCATCACGCATTCGGCAGTGTCTAAGGATCTCAACTTTCGTCTTGAACTCTTATGAGCCAGGTGATCTGGCATGAGTCTCTTGATTCGACGATGACCGAAGCTTCGCGGCTGGCAGCGGAAGGCGTTGCCAGCGGGACAGTTGTTGCTGCGCTCAGCCAGACAGCTGGGCAGGGGCGGCAAGGGCGCGCATGGATCAGCACTTCGGGTGACGGGCTCTACTGTACCTTCATTCTCGATGTGGAGGAAGCTACGGCGATTACGCTTGGCCTGGGTGTTGCCGTGGTGGAAGTGCTGGCACCGATCGTGGGCGAGGGGCTTGATGTGCGCTGGCCGAATGACGTGATGTGGCAAGGGCGGAAGTTGTGCGGAATTCTGTCGAGACTGGAGAACGGGCGGGTGCTGGCCGGGATCGGCGTGAATCTGAATCAGCTTGCATTTGCTGACGGGTTGAGGACACCGGCCACCTCACTGAGGCTGATTACAGGCAAAACGTTTGACCCCAAGAATGTTTTGGACTTACTGCGCGGCCCGGTGGTTGAAATGGCGAATATTTCAAAGCGAGACCGCTTGCGGCTCTTCGCCCAGACTTCAAGTTATGTGAGTGGGCGCAGGGTGAGAGTAGACCTTGATGGACCTATGCTTGAAGGTGTGACGGATGGACTCGACGAGAATGGATTCCTGCGAATCCGGAAGGAGAACGGGACCCACGAAACGGTTTACGCCGGTAGCGTACGGGCTCTGGACTAACGATGCTTTTAGCGATTGATGCGGGCAACACGAATGTGACAGTGGGTGTGTTTGACGGGGCCAAGCTGATCTCCAGTTGGCGGTTGCGGACGATTCGCGAGCAGACGGCAGATGAGTGGGGCATCAGTTTGCGCAGCCTGTTTCGGGTGGGCGAGCTGGATGCGCGGATCATCACGGGTGTGGCGATTTCGAGTGTAGTGCCGCCGCTCGACCGGCAGTTGGCCGAGATGGCGCAGCGCTACTTTCGCTGTGAAGCGCTCTTTGTTTCTGTCGAGGTGGATCTTGGATTGAAGGTAGCGATTGATAACCCGCGTGAGGCGGGAGCAGACCGGCTGGCCAATGCCGCTGCGGCATTTCACAAGTATGGGGGCCCATGTGTGGTGGTGGATTTGGGGACGGCGATCAACTTTGACGTGGTGAGCGCCAACGGAGATTTCCTGGGTGGGATCATTTGCCCGGGGATCGGGATTGCGATTAGTGGCTTGTTTGAAAAGGCAGCACGCTTGCCACTAGTGGACTTCCGCGAGCCACGTCAATTGATTGGGAAGAATACTGTGGATTGCATCCAGAGTGGTCTTTATTACGCGACGATCAGTACAATTGACGGCATCCTGGAAAGGCTGCTCGAAGAATTGGGAGAAGAGACTAAGGTGATTGGCACTGGGGGACAGGCGAAGTTGATTGTGAGCGGGTCGAAGCATTTGAAGGTGGTGGATGAAGAACTGACCCTTGAAGGGGTAAGGATCATTTGGGAACGCAATGCAGCAGCCTGAGCCGTTCAACTATTTCAACTATTACACCGAGATCGAAGAGCATTTTCAGGTGGCCCGAGGGACGAGTCTGTTTCTGCTTTCACCTCTGGACTGGGCTTTGATTGAGACCTGGAAGGATTCGGGGATTCCCTTGCAGGCGGTGTTGCGTGGCATCGATAAAGCCTTTGAAAAATGGCGGGCAAAGAAATCGAAAACCAATCAGGTGAATTCGATTGCTTATTGCTCACAGGCCGTAATGGAAGAGGCCAAGCGGATTGATACTCCCCGGGAAGAGAAAGTCGTCGAAGCTCCGTTTGAAGATACCGAGCTGGACAAACATTTGCGCGGGAGTGCGGCCAAGCTGCCGCCGGGCTTTGAAGAAATTGCGACTTCCCTTGAGGCCCTTGCCGTAGAGAGCATGCTCTGGATGGACAAGCTGGAAGAGCTGGAACAAAGGCTGACATCGCTCGAGGACAAGATGGTGGCGATCGCCCGCAGCAAGCAGAGCGAAGAGCAGATTCTGGGAGTCAGAAAACAACTGGAGTCGCAACTGAAACCCTACCGGGGCAAGATGAGCGCAGCGGAATTAATGATGATCGAGAAGAAGTTCTTCGACCAGCGGCTGCTTGAAGACTCTGGCCTGCCGCGCTTGAGCCTTTTCTATCTGGGATAACCTGGCGCGCGAGGTAGCAGCCAGAGCGAAAAGCCAGGGAGCAATTTGGAAGAAGAAGGCGTGGAGCGGGCCATAATAAGCCAGTGCGGTGATTGCCGGGAAGAGGCTAAAGACTACTAGCCCGGCCCGGAGCAAGGCGTGGCCTGCAAGGAAACGAAAACTGTTGGTGAGTGTACAGCCGCCCATCTGAAGAGCCATGCCTTGTAAGAGGCTACTCATTGCAGCAGCACCCAG
>CANGVB010000538.1 GCA_947456995.1 Bryobacteraceae bacterium
GAAGAGACCGTTGTCGGGACCGATGAAGTATTGGCCTTCGGCTTCGATCAGGAGAGGGCGACGCTCGCTGCCGACGCCGGGGTCGATGATTGCGACGTGGATGGTGCCTTTGGGGAAGTAACGCCAGGATTGATCGAGAAGAAAGGCAGCCTGCTGGATGGCGTAGGGCGGGACTTCGTGGGTGATGTCGACTACGGGTGTGGCTGGGGAGATGGTGGCGATGACGCCTTTGAGGACGCCAGCAAAATGGTCGGCGGTGCCGAAGTCGGTGAGGAGAGTGATCATCGCTATTCGTTAGAATAGAGGGTAAGCATGCATATTCGCGACATTTTGGCAGAACATCAGACAACGCTGTCCTTTGAGTTCTTTCCGCCGAAGACGGAAAAGGATTCCGAGGTGTTGTTTGAGAATATTTCGTCGCTTGAGACGTTGCAGCCCTCGTTTGTCTCGGTGACTTATGGGGCTGGTGGCTCGACGCGCGAGATGACGCATGACCTGGTGGTGAGGCTCAAGTCGACGACGGAGCTGGATCCGGTTCCGCACCTGACTTGTGTTTGTCATCAGGAAGAGGAAGTGCAGGGGATTCTCGAGAAGTATGCGCTGTCGGGGGTGTCGAATATTCTGGCTTTGGGTGGGGACCCGCCAAAGGATCTGGTGAATTATGTGAAGGCAGACGATGCCTTTCAGAATGCGGCGGACCTGGTGCGGTTTATCAAGAAGTTCAACGATAGTGGCATTCACCCGGACAAGCGTGGGTTTGGAATTGGCGTGGCTGGGTTTCCGGAGGGGCAT
Organism: Bryobacteraceae bacterium; assembly: GCA_947456995.1. Taxonomy (GTDB): domain Bacteria; phylum Acidobacteriota; class Terriglobia; order Bryobacterales; family Bryobacteraceae; genus Bryobacter. The sequence goes on from CANGVB010000538.1 coordinate 793, forward strand.
CCGGCGACGCCGAACCGTCTGGACGAGATGGATTTTCTGAAGCGCAAGGTGGATGAGGGGGCGGATTACATCTGCACGCAGTTGTTCTTTGATAATCGCGACTTCTACGATTACCGGGAACGGTGTGAACTGGCCGGGATTCATATTCCGATCATTGCCGGGATCATGCCGGTGACCTCGCTGCCGAGTATGAAGCGGATGGCGCAGTTGGCTTTGGGGGCGAGGTATCCGGCTCGTTTGATGAAGTCGTTGCAGCGTTGTCAGGATGACCCGGCGGCGGTGCGTAATGTGGGCATTCACTGGGCTACCGAACAGTGCCGTGATTTGTTTGACCACGGAGTGAGCGGGATTCATCTCTATACGCTGAACAAGAGCGATGCGACACGGCAGATTTACCAGAGTCTTGGGTTGCGGGACTCGACGGTAGTTCGCAAGCGATAATAGAGGTGTGCGCGCCTACTTTGACCATAACGCGACGACTCCTGTAGCCCACTCGGTTTGGGAGGCGATGATGCCTGCCTATACGAGTGTTTTTGGGAATGCTTCGAGCATCCACGGCTATGGGCAGGAGGCGCGTCAGTTGCTAGAGAAGGCGCGGCGGCAGGTGGCCGGGTTGATTGGGGCCAAGGCGGAAGAGGTTGTGTTTACCAGCGGCGGGACAGAGGCGAATAATCTGGCTCTGTTTGGGCTGGTGCAGGCTGGGGTGGCATCGCATTTTGTGACCAGCGCGATTGAGCATCCGGCGGTTTTGAATGTGATGGAGGAGTTGCGGGGGCTGGGGCATGAGGTTACGTTCTTGCCTGTGGGTGAGGGTGGGGTGGTGGACCCGGAGGATGTTCGCCGGGCGTTGCGGCCGAATACTCGTGCGGTGAGTTTGATGGCGATCAACAATGAGATCGGGAGTTTGCAGCCGGTGGCGGAGGTGGCTTCGATTGCTCGTGCGGCTGGGGTGTTTGTGCATTGTGACGCAGTGCAGGCGCCGGGGCGGATGAAGATTGATGTTCGCGAGTTGGGGGTTGATCTGCTGAGTTTGAGTGGGCACAAGCTGAATGGGCCGAAGGGTGTGGGAGCGCTTTTTGTGAAGAAGGGCGTGCCGTTGCGGAAGCGGACTTTTGGTGGGCATCATGAGCGGGACCGGCGGCCGGGTACGGAGAATGTAGCGGGGGCGGTGGGGCTTGGTGCGGCTTGCGAGGCGGTTCAGGTGATGGATGGCAGCTTGCGGGACCGGCTGGAGGCCGGATTGCTTGAGCGGATTCCCGATGCGTTTGTGAACGGGGATCGAGTGCGGCGTGCGCCGAATGTGACGAATTTGCGGTTTCCTGGAATTGAGGGCGAGAGCCTGGTGATTGCTCTGGATATGAAGGGCTTTGCGGTGTCGAGCGGCTCGGCTTGTTCGAGCGGGTCGGTTGAGCCGTCGCATGTGTTGCTGGCTCTTGGCTTGAGTGGAATGGATGCGCGGTCTGCGATCCGGTTTTCGCTTGGAATTTCGAATACGGTTGAAGAAGTGGATGCGCTGATTGCGGCTGTGGCCGAGAGTGTGGCGCGATTGAGAAAGTTGTCTCCTGCTTATGTCTGATGTAGCTCCGATTGCTGTTGCGATGAGTGGCGGCGTTGATTCGTCTGTGGTGGCTGGTTTGCTGAAGCGCCAGGGTGAGCCCGTGGTGGGCTTGACGATGCAGTTGTGGAACCAGCGGCGGTTGCCGGAGGTGTCTAGCGACGCGGCGACCGGGCGTTGCTGTTCTTTGGATGATGTCTATGACGCACGATATGTGGCGCAGACGCTAGGGATTCCCTATTACGTGGTGAATTTCGAGGACCGGTTTGAGCAGCATGTGGTGAAGCCGTTTGTTGCGGATTATGTGGCGGGGAAGACGCCGATCCCTTGCACGCTTTGCAATAACTTCATCAAGTTTGACCAGTTCATGGAGATGGCTGACGGGATTGGGGCCGAGAAGATTGCGACTGGGCATTATGCGCAGATTCGCCAGGATGAGGCGACCGGGCGGTGGCAGTTGTTGCGGTCTGCCGATGCGACGAAGGATCAGACCTACTTTTTGTGGGGGCTGACGCAGGAGCAGTTGGCACGGACGATGTTTCCGTTGGGCGGGATGGTGAAGTCCGATGTGCGGCAGTTGGCGATTGATCTTGGTTTACCGGTGGCAGAGAAGCCGGATAGCCAGGAGATCTGTTTTGTTCCGAATGGGGATTATGCAGCGTTTATCGATGCTTACTTCAAGGAGCAAGGGATCACGACGGATGTTACCAGTGGCAACATCGTAGATCGTGAGGGGAAGAAGCTGGGCGAGCATGCGGGAGTGCATCACTTTACGGTGGGGCAGCGACGTGGCTTGAATGTGGCGGTGGGTGAGCCGCTGTATGTGATCCAGACGAATCCGGCAACGCGGGAGATTCTGGTGGGGTCTGGCGAGGCGTTGATGAAGAAGCGCTTTGTGGTGGGGGACATTAACTGGATCTCGCTGGGTGTACCGTCGGAGCCGTTGCGGGCCGAGGTGCGAATTCGGAACCGGCATCAACCGGCGATGGCGACGATTTATCCGAAGGCTGACCCGAGGGGTGCTGAGGTGGAGTTTGATGTGGCGCAGCGAGCGGTGACGCCGGGGCAGGCGGCAGTGTTCTACCAGGGAGAGTTGGTAGTGGGCGGGGGCGGGATCGAGCGCGAGGTGTGAGCAAGCGGCGATCGCCGTTGCGGAATTGGGCTGCGGCGGCGCTGATGCGCGGGTTCTTGGGGGCGGCTTCGGTGATGCCGCTTGGGTTTTCGGTTGGACTGGC
>CANGVB010000539.1 GCA_947456995.1 Bryobacteraceae bacterium
GTCCCAGGGGAATTGGAAATCGACCGCCTGTGCAGAAGCCCAGGATTTGTCGTCGAGTTTGCCGTCGATTGCCGGGCGAGCGGTGGTGTGGCGGACTTCGAGGGTGGGAAGTTGCGCAAGGGTGGTGAGCAGCAGAATAGGCAGCATGGCTGCTGCCCATTGTATGCGGACTTGTTGGTGCCTGTGGAGACGCTTGGTGCTGGTTGGATTCTCGCGGCCTGACGGGATATCGCAATTTGGAGTTTTGGGTTAGAGAGTTGCGGTAGACTAACTGGAGTTTCTTTGAAGTGAGGGTCTTTTGTTTGTTTCTGTCTGCTTATGAGGTTATAGGGGTATTATCTTTGCGTGATGTTTCTCGCGTAGCTTCTTGTGGAGTACTGGTGCTGTTGTTGATGGACGCTTCGCTTTGATTGGCCGCATCTCGAGCCTTCCCTTTCGAGTGAGGCTGGCATTGGTGGCTGGGATTGGGCTGCTCTTGCGGCTGTACCGGCTGGACTGGCAATCTGCCTGGATCGATGAGCTGATCACGATGCAGGTATTGTCGATGGATTATGGGGCGATGATGCAGGAGATGGTATTGGATTATGCTCATCCTCCGCTTCATAGCTTGCTGGCGCGCTGGGTGAGTGACTTGATTGGGTATGGTGTCTGGCAGGTGCGGTTGCTCTCTGTTGTTTGCGGGACGCTCGAGATCTTTGTTTTGGGGTTGCTGACTGAGAAGCTGTTCGGGCAGCGGGTGGCCATTCTTGCAGGGTTGCTGCTGGCAGTGTCGCAAGCGAAGGTTTATGAATCGCAGGAAGCTCGGGGCTATGCGCTGGCTGCGCTGCTGGCAACGCTTGCTTGCTATTGGTTTTTGAAAGCGTTGCAGGATCGGCGTAGTATCGACTGGTGGAAATTTGTGGGGGCCAGTTGCCTGATGCTGAACGTGCACTATTACACCGTCTTTGTTTTGCTGGCGCTTGTGATCTATGTTCTTTGGAATCGCCATGCTTACCCGGTGCCTCGCCTTTGGTGGGCTGGGGGCTTGCTGGTAATGATGGTGGCGATGTTGCCCTGGCTGAGCAGCGGGGTGGTGGGTGTCATTTTGAATTCCTGGAAGCCCAGTGCGTTTCCGTCCATGAACCGGGCCAATGGAGCTACCTTGTTGAACGTCCTCAACTGGTTTAACAACGGGAAGTGGGCTGGGGCGACGAATCCTTCGCCGTTCTGGACTTTCCCGGTTGGGGTAGCGTTGTTTAGTTTGCCGGCTGCCTGGGGGATGTGGCAGATGCGGCGAGAAGCGAGGAGTGCGAGCTTTGTCGCTGTGATTTGGCTGGTGCCGATGCTGGTGATCTGTTTGGGGTCTTGGGCGATTGGGATTATTTTTGCTCCACGGTATGTGATGTTGGCTCTGGCTCCTTATCTGGTGGTGGTGGCCTTTGGGGTGGACCGTCTTCGGGTGGATATGCGGCGGGTGTTGATCCCGGCGATGCTTTGCTATAGCGTCGTCGTGCTGCGTGCCAATTACTTTGTCGAGACAAAGGCAGACTACAAGGCTGTCGTCAGATATCTGACATCGATAGAAGGAGAGGGGGTTTGTCTGGCCTGGCGGAATAAGCGGAGTTCGGTGGATATGGGTGCTGCTGCGTGGTCTGTTTATTCTGGCCGGCCCATGCTGAAACGAGTACGCCTGAATCGGGGCGCGCTGGAGGGGGCTGGTTGCGGAACGGTGGCTCTGGTTCGGGACTCGTTTTCGCTGGGTGTGTTGCCCAAGCAGGAGCTGGAAGCCATTGCGGATCTTTATCCCGCGCAGAGCAGGCGGGAGTTTCGGGGGGTATCTGTTTATGTGTTGAGGCAGGGCGGGAGCGGAGCAGGCGACAGCAATTGAGGGGCTGGTATTCGTTTAGTCATGGTGATATGCTCCGTATCGCTTGCCAGGCCAGAAGGCCTCTTGTTGTACACAACTCAAATTGGAGAATGCACCATGCGAAAGACCTTAACCATGATGTTGTTGGTTGTCGCTGTAAATGTGGTTGGATTGATGGCGGCCGATGTACGGCTGGGGACTTGGAAGTACGACGCGAAGAAGTCCAAGACTACTTCGAGTAACCCGATCAAGAGCCAAATCGATGTGAGGGAGGCTCTTCCTGATGGACGAGTCCAGATTTCCAGGAGTGGACAATTTGCTGATGGAACGGCCTTCAAGTATGTCTTTGCTTTCAAGTACGATGGCAAGGACTACAAAGTGAAGGGGGCTCCGTTTACTACAATTGCAGTGAAGCGGATCGATTCCAATACAACAAGCTTTGAGGCTAGTGTCGAAGCGAGCAAGACTGGGAGCAAGTACAACATGCGGGGGCAGACGGTGGTTTCGCGGGATGCCCAGACGCTGACGCAGACTTCCCGCGGCACCGATGCTGCTGGGAAGGCTGTGGAGAGCACCGCAGTGTTCATCCGCCAGTAGTCTGGTGTTCACTTAGAATTCACAATTCAGGGCTACGATCATATTCAATTACAGCGATGTATTGAAAGGTGGTTGTAGCTTTGAGTTTTGGGAGCAGTGTGTTTCGAGTGGTGCCAGAGCGAGAGCTTGGGTTGCAGCATTTTCGCTATGGGGCTGCCCATTTTTTTCCCGAGCGTCGCCTGCCGGAATATGCGATTGTGTGCTGTTTTTCTGGACGCATTGATGTACTGGAGAACCACGCACAGAGCTCTTTGCTGCCGGGAGAGATTCTCGTGGGCAACCCTGGTTTGTTACGCGGAAGCCAGTATTTGCCTGTGAATGGCTTATGTGAAGGGGCTACGGTGGTGGTGGGTGTCAGGGAGATGCAGCGGTTGCTTGAGGAATTGCGGCTGGTGGGGAGCGGCGAAGGGGCGCTGATCTTGGGCAAGATTGCAGCACCTCAGATTGTGAGCCAGTTGCAAAAGGTGGTTGGGGTGGCAAACCTGGGCCGTTTTGGGATGCAGAGTTATCTCGAAGGATTCCTGGGCCAGTTTCTAGTGGAGGTATTGTGGCAATGGCCTGGGGCGGCGATTGTTCCTCGGCAAATGGCTGGAGCTCAGTTGTTGTCACGACGGCACTTTGTACACGCGGTTGAGTACATGAACCGGTGCGGCAAACACGAGTTTGCAGTGGAGACCTTGTGCGAAGAGATCGGGATCAGTTTGGCGCATTTCCGTCGACTGTTGTTTACCTCTGCCAAGCGAAGCCCGTTGGATTTCTATAATCGTGTGCTGGTGCGGCGGGCGGAATCGTTGATTCTTGAGTTGGGCAGTGTAAAGGAAGTTTCCTACCGGCTGGGCTTCTCCAATCCTAGCCAGTTTGGGAAGCTCTTTCGGCAGTTTACAGGCTTTTCACCCAGCGAGTATCAGGACCGCAGCTCGGTGATTCAGAGCTCTCACGGATCGGTCATTTTGGGCTGAAGTTGAGCGATTCTAGCCACTGGTTTGAGTTGTTCCGTTTGGCGTTGTGCCTCAAGACTAGGTAATGGAGAGCCAGAGTTCTCCGCTTCTATTGGGATATCGAGGGTCTAGTCATGATTCGAGGCTTTTTAGTTTTGCTGTTGGGGATTGCGGCGCTGTTCGGGCA
>CANGVB010000540.1 GCA_947456995.1 Bryobacteraceae bacterium
AAGCGGGGTTGGGATTCGATGTCGTTTGTCGCAGTGAGGCGTTTGGTTTTGTCGTTGGTGAAATCGTAGAGCCAGAGGTCGCCGGATTGCGTGTAGAGGCACTTGTTGCGGGCTTCGTCGTAGGTGCAGTTCTCTGGCGGGGCGAGGCGGGCTTCCGTGTCGGTGAGCTTAACGAGGTTGCTGCCGTCGCGGTTGACGACGTAGGTGTCCATGGGTGCTGCTATTGGATCTGTGTGGCGCTTCCAGTTGAAGTAGAGTTCCTGGCTATCGCCGGACCAGCGGAGACCCGACGGGGCGTAGCCGCTGTAGCGCGGGCCCTGCATGATTGTTTCGATCGTCAGTTTGGGCTGCTGCGTCTGGCTGGGCAGGCTGAGGGCGAAGATCAGAAAGATGGCAACTAGATTACGAATTTGCATCGAATTATTGTCATCGTAGCAACCTGAGGCGAGACGTTTTCTACAATAGTAAGAATGTCTTTATCGAATGAAGAGTTTTACCGCATCGCCAAGTTGCCCCCCTATGTGTTCGCCGTCGTCAATGAGATGAAGGCTAGAATGCGGGCAGATCAGCAGGATGTGGTGGACTTTGGAATGGGAAATCCCGACGGGCCAACGCCGCGCATCATTGTAAACAAGCTGATTGAAGCGGCCCGGAACCCGAAGAATCATCGCTATAGCGTGTCGAAGGGGATCCCGCAGTTGCGGCTGGCGATTACCGAACGCTACAAGCGGAAGTGGGGTGTTGACCTCGACCCGAATACGGAAGCGATTGCAACGATTGGGGCCAAAGAAGGCCTGGCGCATTTGATGTTTGCCGTGATTGGGCCGGGTGATGTTGTGGCGTTGCCGAACCCCTGCTACCCGATCCATCAGTATGGTGTGACGATGGCCGAGGGCACGCCCTGCATTCTGCCGCTGAATAGCCCGGATGAGTTCTTGAATCGTCTCGAGCATGTTTACAAGACTGAGATCAAGAAGCCAAAGGCGATTCTGGTGAGCTTTCCGCACAACCCGACGACGCATACGGTAGAGCTTGATTTCTTCCGTAGTGTGCTGAATCTGGCGGCCAAGCACGGCACGATGGTGATTCACGATTTTGCTTACGCCGACTTTGGTTTTGATGGCTGGGAGCCACCGAGCATTCTGCAGATTCCCGGTGCTACCGAGCATGCCGTTGAGATCTTCTCGATGACGAAGAGCTACAACATGGCTGGCTGGCGTGTGGGCTTTGTGCTGGGCAACAAGAAGATGGTTTCGGCACTGGGCAGGATCAAGAGTTATCTGGACTACGGGAATTTTCAGCCGGTGCAGATTGCTTCGATCATTGCTCTGCGTGAGTGTGAAGAAGACACCGTCAAGATTCGGAATATCTATCAGAAGCGTAGAGACTTGCTGGTGGGTGGCTTGAACAAGGCGGGCTGGCCGGTGGAGAAGCCGAAGGGCAGTATGTTCTTGTGGGCCCCGATTCCTGAGCGTTTCAAGGCGATTGGGTCGCTTGAATTTACCAAGCAGATGCTGGAGAAGGCGAAGGTTGCCGTGTCGCCCGGGATTGGTTTTGGTGAGCTGGGCGAAGGGCATGTGCGCTTTGCGTTTATCGAGAACAATCACCGGACTCGGCAGGCCATTGCGGGTATCAAGCAGTTTTTGAGTGCGTGATATTTCCGGAGCCAGTTGCGCTTGAAGAAATAGATCTGGACCAGATCGAGGAGTTGCTCGTAGAAGAAACGCAGCGCTACCTCGACTGGTACAGATGGGATTTTGCGGGTACGGCGCGGCTGGTAAGGCAGTTAGTTGCGACGCATAGTTTGGGCGGGGTGGCCTTGCTTGAGGGCCGGCGCGTTGTTGGTTATTCGTATTTTGTGGTGGAAGAGAACAAGGCGCTGATTGGGGATGCCTATGTTTGTGATGCTCGCGGGACAGCTGAGAATGAGCGGCTGTTGATGGCCTCGACGGTGGAGGCGATTCGGCGTTTTCCTCAAGCGAGGCGGCTTGAGACGCAGCCGATGATGTTGCGATTTCCGTATTCGCATCCGAGGGCGCAGCGTTATGAGCGGCGGTTTATGGAGCTGGAACTCGATGGGGTGAGGTGGCCGGATTCCTTGGTTGCGCCGGCTGGGTTTCGGATTGAGCCGTGGAATTGGCGGATGGAAGAAGATGTCGCGCAGTTGATGGTTCGGACTTACCGGGGCCACATGGATGCGGATATCAATGATCAGTATCGGGTGCCGGCGCGGGCTCGGGTTTATCTGTCGAACATGATTCGCTATCCGGCTTGTGGCGGGTTTAGTGCGGAGGCTTCTTATCTGGTTTTCGATAAGAATGATGAGCGATTGGTGGGGGCGCTGCTGGCTAGTGTGTCTGACGCCGAGGATGAGAAGGTGGGGCATGTGTCGCAACTTTGTGTCGATCCGCAGGCGAGGAAGCAGGGCGTGGGAAGGTTGTTGATGCTTGGGGCGATGGCGAAGTTTTGCGAGCTGGGGTGTGAGTATTCGACGCTTACGGTGACGGCGGAGAATCGCGGGGCGGTGCGGTTGTATGAGGCCTTGGGGTATGTTGAGCGGACGCGGTTGTCGGCTTATGTTTGGCCTAGCTGGCCGGGGTAGAAGCGGCTATTTGCTGCGGCGCGGCTATGCAAACGGTCTCGCAAGCCCTTGGGCGACCATTGTTCCGAGTTGCTTGATAGCATTTCTGCTTCTTGTCGTTTGCGGGTATCGAAGTAGTTAGCTAGTTCGGCACTGTGCTTCAGGTAGTAGCCAATCGCCTGGTAGACGTCTTGAAGGGAAAGACTTGAATAATCCTGGACAATCTCTTCCGGGGTTGCGCCTCGTTGGAATGCCTTCACGATGGAGTCGAGCGTGACCCTGGTTCCGCCGACACGGTAGACACCGTGTTCGTCCAAGTTCAATGCGATTTCGTCAGTGACGCTTTGCACACTTTCATTATCACTCCGATTCAGACTGGCAAGTTGCTAGCATTTCTTCAATGCTTTTGAAACTACTTGTGTTTTTTCTTGCCGTTGTGGCTTCGGCGCAGTTTGATGTGACTGAGGCTTCGATCTCTCAGATTCATGCGGCGATGAAGGCTGGCACTTTGAGTTGCCGGGCGCTGGTGGGGATGTACAAGAGGCGGATCGATGCCTATGACAAGAATGGGCCGGCGCTGAATTCCATCGTTGTGGTGAACGAGAAGATCGAGGCTGAGGCGGCGGAGCTGGACCGGAAGTTTGCGGCTGGGGGGCTTAGCGGGCCTTTGCACTGTATTCCGATGATTGTGAAAGATAATTTTCTGACTACGGGGTTGCAGAGTGCGAACGGGTCTCTTGCCTTTGCGGGCTTTGTTTCGGATAAGGATGCTTTTCAGGTGCGGCGGGTGAAGGCTGCGGGGGCGCTGGTGATGGCCAAGTCGAATATGGCTGAGTATGCTTTCAGCCCTGTCGAGACGATCAGTTCGATTCTGCCTGGGTATACGCGTAATCCTTATGCGCTGGACCGTGTGACGGCGGGGTCTAGTGGTGGGACGGCGGCTTCGGTTGCGGCTAGCTTTGGTGCAGTTGGACTCGGTAGCGA
>CANGVB010000541.1 GCA_947456995.1 Bryobacteraceae bacterium
AGTGCCTGGCGAGAATAGCCTGGTTGCGAAGGGTGATCTGAATGAGCTTCCGGCGTACGCTCTCAAAGAGCAGTTCTACCTGACGGTCTTTGCCTTCGCCGATGCTGGTCTGAAGAGGGAGTTGCTTCCAAGTGATTGGGTTTGTCAAATTCAACTCTAACGCCCCAGAGACTCCCGCTCAATTGCTTTCAGGATCTCTTTACGGATCCAGCCAGCCCCAGGCCCGACCAACGCCCAATAGCGGCGGAAGCGCTTTAACTCCTGCGCGCCATAGACCTGCACCCGTGTCTCGGACACAATGCGCGTCTGGCCCACCCCGATGGATTCGAGGTGAAAGTTCCAATACGCTTTGGCAGAACCTTTGGCCTGATAGAGCGGAATTACCTCAACCGGCACATCGACAATGTTGCCGCTGATGGCCCAGAACTTGCCGCAGATCGCCATCACCACCTCGGTACCTTCTTTTTCAGCAATCACGGGGAAGGTTTCGAGCGGCTGCCCATTCAGGCGTGAAAAGATCTCCCGGATCCAGAGCAAGACCCGAACACGCAGCAGCTTTCGAATGGTCATCGCCCTTGCCGCCTGCCAGACCTGGCGCTGCGGTGCTGCGATCACACGTTCATGACGGATGATCAGGTCGTAGACAGGCATCAAGTTATCGATGAGCATCCCTAACTGTTAGAGTCTGTGATAGCCTTCTTGGTTTATGGATTTCAACATGCTAATTGTGGCCGCGGTCATGGCCATCTTCGTCTATGGAATGATCGCCGCGATGCTGGGCAGTATTCTGCCCGATTTGTCTAAGAGATTCAGCCTTACACCGGCGCAAAATGGCACCATTGCCATGACTCAGGCTATCGGCCTGGTAATTGGCTCCCTGCTGCAAGGCCCACTGATTGACTTGCAAGGCAAAAAAGTTGGTATGGTGCTTGGGCTTGGGCTAATCGCACTGGCGCTTTTCCTGCTGCCTCGCTCCAAAGGCTTCTCCAGCATCCGCCTTTACATGCTGATTCTCGGCGTCGGTGGTGGCATCATCGTGGCCGGCGCTAACGCCCTCGTCAACGACGTCAAGACCGACAACCCGACGGCGCTCTTCAACGGCTTCAACACATTCTTTGGCCTCGGCGGCATCGCTACACCGTTTATCGCAGCGAATTTGCTGGGTGGCAATTCTTTCCGGCTCTGCAACCTGACCGCCGCACTTACTGTGGCGACGCTCGCGCTGCACTCGGCTACCGACATGCCGCTGCCCACTGGTGTTGTGCAGTTTCAGTTCTCTGACGTACCGGCGCTGCTGGCCAACCCCGGCCTCTTCCTGCCGGCCATGCTGCTTTTCCTCTACGTCGCTGCTGAAGTGGGCGTGTGGAACTGGCTCGTCAAGCACCTGATCGCGCAGGGCATTCCTGAGAAGAAGGCATTGAACATCCTCTCGTTCGGCTTCGCTCTTGGCTTGCTCGCCGGCCGTCTGGTAGTTGCTGTGATCCCGCCGATCCCGGCCACCACGCTGCTGATGGTTTCTTCGATCATGATTGCAGTCACTACGTATCTGATGCTTCAGTTCAAGGACGCAAACCTTGCCTGGGCGATGGTCTTTCTGGCTGGCGTCGCCATGGCCCCTGTGTTCCCGACCGCACTCAGCCTGGTGGGTGCCAAGTTCCCCACCGGCACGGCAACCGCGATTGGCGCGGCCGTCACCTGTGGCTGGCTCGGCCTCGTGGCTAGCTCACCGATCATCGGTGGCGTAGCTGGTGGCGAAGCAACTGGCCTCAAGAAGGCCCTGCTGCTGCTGCCTGCGGCTGGCGCGTTGATGTTCCTTGTAACGCTGGCGCTCTAATCGCGTCACACTGGGATAGTGAAGTATTTTCTAGCGGGGGCACTTGTGTGCCTCCACGCGGCCGCCCAGTCGGCCCCCACCATCGCAATCATTGAGACCTACGGCAACAAGGCGTTTACGCCTGAGAAGCTGCGCAAGGAATTGAAGATCGCTGAAGGGGATCCGTTGCCGCCCTCCAAAGGCGACCTCGAAGAACTGCTTGTTGGCCTCAAGGGAATTCTTCGTGCCAACGTAGAAGCCATCTGTTGCGAAGGCGGCAAGGCCATCTTTTATGTTGGCGTTGAAGAACGCGGGCGGCCCCATCTCGATATCCGCGAAGAGCCGAAGAACGAAACGCTCAAGCTACCCGAGGCTGTTGGGGTGGTTTATGAAAAGCTGATTGCTGCTACAGCCGAGGCCACACGCAAGGGCGAGACTCGTGAGGATTGGTCTCAGGGCTTTACTCTGCTGGATGAGGCTGGTGCGCGTGCCGTACAGCTTCAACTTCCTGCCATTGCCGAAGACCACCAGGCGATTCTGCGCCAGATCGTGCGCGAGAGCGCAGACCCTGACGACCGCCGGGTAGCTGCGGCAATTCTTGGTTACGGCCCTAAGGCCCAGGCCATCATCGAAGACTTGCAGTTGGCTCTCCGGGATCCAGATCAGGAAGTAAGAGCTGCCTCGCTTAGGAGCCTGGCTCCGATTGCCTTCTATGCGATTGCGCATCCTGATGCCGAGATCCGGGTGTTGACCACCTGGTTTGTCGAGATGCTCAATAGCGTGGCCTGGAAAGATCGCATGAATGCGATGAATCTGCTGATTCCGCTCACCACCACTCGTGACGAAAAACTGATCCGGCACATGCGCGAGCGTGGCATCCCGGCGCTAGCTGAAATGGCGATGTGGAAGCATTTGCCACACGCCCTGCCGGCATATATTTTGCTTGGCCGCGTTGCGGGTCTGAGCGAAAAAGAAATCGAAGACACCTGGAGCGCGAATCAGCGCGAGGTTACGATCCAGAAGATCCGTAAAAAACTCAAAGCCTAGAAGAGTTTTGTGAGTTTTCCAGGAATTGAGCCGTTCAGTAACCCCGTGTATGCTGCCGGGCCTCCCATTGGCGTCCATACCTCTACTGCTCCAGCCTTTTTCCAGAGGATCGTCATTCTCCCATGACTTTCCATGAACCAATAGGCTTGATCTACGGCCCCGTGGGGCACATCACTCGCCTTGGTGGGAGCAGTCTTAACAAACTGGGCTGTACCGTTCTTTGAGATGTAGCTAAAGGCCGGCTCCCCGCCATATTCAAGTTGCCACCATCCGGTAATCGTAGGCACAATGTTGCCGTTTGGCATCGGGTCGTCAGATGAAAAATGGATCAGCGTGTAGGTATAGCCATCGTGCAGCCACCAACTATCGTTTACCCAGGAATGCGGGGGGAAGCGGGCCACGGTGTGGCAGGTGACGCCGCCTAGCCCAGCCTTGTCCAGTTTGCCGACATACATCGTTGAGTGTGTGTAAGCGATCTTGCCCCCAAAGTCGCCATCTGCGCTGACGTTGAAATAACCCACCATGTCACCGGGTTTCAAGATGCCGCTATCGATCACTTTTTGGGCACGGTCTCGGGCTACTTTTTCGCAAAGCGTCTTGGTGTCGGACCGGGCCTGTAGAGTGTTCACGAGTGATGTCACGCCGCGCTCATCGATTGCCGCTCCACCAGCAGAAAGGCAGCGCGACAGAAAGTGG
>CANGVB010000542.1 GCA_947456995.1 Bryobacteraceae bacterium
CCATGCGCTCAATCCGCCGTTCAATCGGCTCCAGCGATTCCGGCGCATTCGCCGGCGAAACCAGCTTCTTCGGATGCGGATGAAAGGTCAACACCGTTGGCTTCAACCATCGATCGGCCGCAATCTGCTGGCACCGCTTCAGCACCTGCTGATGTCCCTCGTGCACCCCATCGAAATTCCCGATCGCTACGGCACTGGGGCCAAAGTCTGAAGGCAAATCATCCAGGTTCCAGTAAACCTTCACTTCAGATTGTCTCGGCACCGCGCTCATCGCCGGTGCCGCCCCCACCGATATCTCAAGCCCGTCATAAGCAAGCCTTACATGCGGGGGCAACAGGCTCTCCGTACGCGCATGCGGCAAATCGTGACAAATGTGCGTGAGATAGGCTCTCTGCGGCTTCAGCCGTTCAATGTTCTGCAAACTCCGCGCGATATGCGAGTGAGTCGGATGAGGCTTGTAGCGCAACCCGTCCACAAACAACACATCCAGATTTTCCAGCAAAGCCATGCTCGATTCAGGAATCAGATTGTGATCGGTAAGATAAGCTGCCGCGCCAAACCGGTAACCCGTGCTTCGCCCCTTGCCATGATGCAGAGGGATGGGCTGAATCTTGAGCCCACCCACCTCAAAGGCGTCGCTATCGATTTCTGTCATCACCAGCTTCGGCTTGGTAGATTGCGTCGGAGCATCCGAGAACGCATAAGAATAAATCCGCTCCACCACTTCAATCACATCGCGGGTAGCAAAAATCGGGATACTCTCACGCTGCATAAAGTTGAAAGGCCGCACGTCATCGAGCCCCAGAATGTGATCCGCATGAGCGTGCGTAAGCAGGATGGCATCGATCCTCGGCAAGGCAGCCCGCAACGCCTGTTCCCGAAAGTCAGGCCCGGCGTCGATCAGCACAACCTTCCCGTCAAACTGTATAGCAATGCTCGGCCGCAGCCTGCGATCTCTCGGATCAGAACTCCGGCACACACGGCAGAAGCAACCAATCATGGGCACGCCCACACTGGTCCCTGAACCCAAAACAGTGATGCGAACCGGTTGCGACAAGTCTCTTACTTCTGTTCCTCAGCAATCGCCTGAACGTAGCGAAACCTCAACTCAGTCAGAGAATTCTCAAGCATCCGCTTCTCTTCCAAAGTCAGATTTCCTTTAGTCTTTTCTTCCAGCACTCCCAGCAGATCAATCGCATGCTTGGCATAAGCCAGATTCGGTTTTTGTGGTTCTTCACCTTCGGCACCCGGCATCGCGAACATCCCCAACTGCATCTGCGCTTGCATGATGAACGACGCGATGAGGAATTCGAAACTTGCCGGCGGCGGTGTGGCCTCGTTTTCACTCATATTTCACCAGTGTAGCGAAGCAAACGCGAAGGCGCTAAACTGTCGGAAATATGTGGCAACCCCGCCTGCTTCTTTCCCTTGTGCTGATCCCGGTTCTGTGCGCGCAATCCAAGCGCCCGATGAGCTACGCTGATACCGACGACTGGCGATCTATCTCCGGTCAAAAACTCTCCCCCGCCGGCACCTACCTCGGCTACGCGCTTTTCCCGCAGGACGCAGACGGTGAAGTAGTCATTCGCAACCTCGCCACCAACGCCGAGATCCGCGAGCCAGCCGGCTTGCGTCCGCCTCCTCCCCCTCCAGACCCGGAGCGCGAAGGCCCCCCCACTCAACGCACCAGCCTCATCGCCTTTACGCCAGACGCCAAGTTTGTTGCCTTCTCAACCTTCCCCAAGAAGGGCGTTGAAAAAGGCAAAACCGGCCTGGTCCTGGTAGATCTCAGCACCTCAAAACTCACCCGTATCGATGACGTCAAATCCTACCTGCTCCCGGCCGAAGCGACGTCAGTCATCGCTTACCTCAAAGACGACAAAGACAAGACCCTCGTGCTGCGCCGCCTCAGCGATGCAACAGAGAAGACTCTCCCTGGCGTCACAGACTACACCCTCAGCAAAGACGGCCTCGCGCTCGTCTACGCAACCGCCGACGGAGTCATGGCCATCAACACGGCCAACTGGGACGGCACCCCGCAAGCTCTGGTAGCGGCAAAGGGAAAATACTCCAAGTTCACCTGGGATGAAAAGCAAACCCAGATGGCCTTCCTCTCGGCCAACACCGTCTACCATTGGGACCGCAAGCCCACCGCAGCCCGCGCCGTCGTCACCAAAGGCATTACCGATCGTGGAACTCTCAGCTTCTCTCGTGACGGTGCCCGGCTCTTCTTCCCCACCGCACCCGAAAAACCGGCTGCGAAAAAAGAAGACGGCCCCAAAGTAAACTACGATCTCTGGCACTGGAAGGACGACGCTATCCAGCCCATGCAGAAAGTCCGCGCCGCTCAGGAACGCAACCGCAGCTACCGCGCCGTCCTGCACATCGCCGATGCCAAAATCGTCCAGCTCGCCAGCCCTGAACTCCCTGAGGTCGCACCAAACGAAAGCGGCCTTTTCGCCTTCGGCCTTGATGACCGCCCCTACCGCATCAGCGGTGATTATGAAGGCACCCGCGCTGCAGACCATTACCTCGTCAACACACTCACCGGCGAGCGCAAACTCCTCGGCAAACAACGCTTCAGCAATTACGCCTGGTCCCCAGACGGCAAATTCGGTATCCGCTTCGACACCAAAGACTGGCTCTGCCTGAACATCGCAACCGGCACAGAAACCAATCTCACCAGCGGCCTGAACGTCGCCTTCGCCAACGAAGACTACGATTCCCCCGGCCGCGCAGGCGCCTACGCCGGTGCCTTCTGGACGCGCGACGGCAAGTCGATCCTCCTGCATGACCGCTTCGACGTCTGGCAAATCTCACCCGACGGCCGTCTGGCCAAGAACCTCACCGACGGCACCGGCCGCAAGCGCAGCATCCAGTTCCGCGTCGTTCGCACCGATCCGGAAGAACGTCAGGACGGCCTCGATCAAACCCGGCCCATCCTCCTCCGCGCCGAATCCCTCGATTCCCGTGAGACCGGCTTCGTCGTAGACATCATCGATGGCTCGGCCGAGCCGCGTCAACTCATCTGGTCCAACAAGAACTTCACCGCTCCGGTAAAGGCGAAGTCCGCTGACGTGTTCATGCTCACCGCCAGCACCTTCCGCGAATACCCCGACGTTCTCATCACCAATTCCGAGATGAAGTCTTTTGCCAAAGTCACCGACGCCAATCCGCAAATGGCCGGCTTCTCCTGGGGTACCTCAGAGCTGATGAACTTCCGCTCCACCGAAGGTCAGGCGCTGAAGGCAGCCGTCTACAAACCAGAAGGCTTCGACCCCACAAAGAAGTACCCGCTCATGGTCTACATCTATGAGCGGCTCAGCCAGAACGTCAACACCTTCAACGAGCCCCGCCCCACCAATTCGATCAACATCCCGATCTATGTTTCCAATGGATACATCGTCGTCACCCCGGACATCGCCTATCGCGAGGGCTACCCTGGCGATAGCGCAATGGCCTGCGTCATGCCGGCAGTGCAAAAGCTGATCGATCAGGGCTTTGTCGACGAAAAGCGCATCGCCATCCAGGGCCACTCCTGGGGCGGCTA
>CANGVB010000543.1 GCA_947456995.1 Bryobacteraceae bacterium
GCATGACTTTGGACGGCTGGATACGAAGCTGGCCCGGGAGTCCCGTCGCGCGGTGTATCTGTTTCTCGCCGGGCATCTGAAGCCGGTGCGGCCGGTTAAGTAGTGGGTTGTTTGCGGGTGAAGAGATAAAGGAGCGGGCCGAAGGAGCCGGCGGCCAGGGTAAGTGCGATCCAGGGCCATGGGTTGCGACCGGTGGCCTTGGCATCTTGCCACATCCAGACCATAAAGAGTGTGAGGGCGATTACCAAGTCTGCGAAGACCTGGCCTGCACCGTAGCTCTTGAAGTGTGGCTCGAGAATCCCCCAGAAGCCGTGGTGCCAGAGGGCTAATGCGCTGAGAGCTGTGAAGGGGACGAGGATGAGGGTGAGAATTGTACGCGGCATTTAGACTTCAGTATTGAGCCGGCAGGTTATATCCGCAATTACCTGAGAGGTTATTGAATTGCTGTCTGAACATGGTTCAATCGAGCTATGAATTTATTGACCGAGACGTTGCAGCAGGTGCGGCGGGCAAAGCGTTTGAGTCAGCTGGAATTGTCGATGCGGATGGGGGTTTCGCAGCGGCATGTGAGCTTTGTCGAGAGTGGGAGGGCCAAGCCGAGCCGGGAGTTGTTGGTGGTATGGCTGGAAGAGTTGGGGGCTCCGCTGGCATTGCGGAATGCTGCGATGTTGCAGGCTGGGTTTGCTCCGGCTTATAGTGCGGCACCTTGGGGGGATCCTAGGTTGGCTGTGGCTCAGGAGGCGCTGGGGCAGTTGCTTGGCGCTCATGATCCTATGCCGGCTTTTGTGCTGGATGCGGACTGGAATTTGCTGCAGATGAACCGGGGCGCGCAGTGGCTGGCTGGGGTGCTGATGCCGTGGCTGGTGCCTGGGCCGATCAATTTGCTGGATCTGTTGGTGCACCCGGAGGGTTTTGCGAAGCGGATGCTGAATCTGCACGAGGTGGGGCCGGCGCTGCTGGGGCATCTGCGGGAGGATCTTCTGTTGCAGCCTTCGCTGGAGAAGCGGGTGGATGCATTTGCAGAGATGCTGCGGGTGCGGGTTGGGGAGCAGCGTCTGGGGGTAGCTCCGGGAAGGGCGGCTGCGCCGATGTTGACTTCGCGGTTTGAGACGGAGTTTGGGGAGCTTGTCTTCTTTAGTATGTTCAGTACGTTTGGGACGCCGCAGGACATTACGCTCGCGTCACTGCGGGTGGAACATATGTTTGCGGCGGATGAGGCGACGCGGGCGGTGGTGCGGGAGCGGGTGGTGTGATGAAGGCTCGATTGTTCGTTTTGACGAACTTTGGGTTTGCTGCTTAAGATTTGAGGCATGACGATTGAAGAGGCTCTGGTTCGGGTGCAGTGCGCTTATCCGAAGATCTATCTGGCTTGCCATGCACGACATCAGAATTCGAAGACAACGGGGGTGCAGCTTTCGCAGCGGGACTCTACCGTGTTGGCTCATCTGGATGAGTCGGTGGCTTTCGGGCAGGGGGAGCTTGCGCGACATTTGGGAGTGGCGAAGTCGACTTTTTCCGAGACGGTGGATGGCCTGGTGGAGCGCGGTTTTGTTTCGCGGTTGAAGTCGGGCCGGTCGATTGGTTTGCTGCGGACTGTGCGAGGGACTGCGGCGATGAGCGGGAGTTCAGTGCTGGAGAGTGCGCGGTTGCGAAGGTTGTTGCGGCGTCTTGATGAGGCTGGGCTGGCACGTGTGGTGGCGGGCCTTGAACTGTTGGCGGATGGAGAAGCGCGATGAGGATGCTTGTTTACTCATTGGTGGGGCTCGTGGTGTTGGCTGCAGGGCTGTACGGATGGGGATGGATTCTGCCGGAAGAGCATCTTGTTGAGTTGTCTCGCGAGATCGGTGTAGGGCCGGATTTGGTGTTTGCCCGGATTGTTGATTTTGAGGGGGCACCGAGGTGGCGGCGAGACGTGAAAAGCGTCGCTTATGATCGCGCAGAACAGCGGGTTGTCGAGACGAATTCGATGGGGGAGATGCCTTACCGGATTGTCCGGCTGGATGCGCCGCAGCGGCTTGAGACGGAGATTGATGGGGGGCGGGAGTTGGGGTTTGGTGGCACGTGGGTATTTGAGGTGGAGGCGGTTGGGGCCGGGTCTCGGGTGAAGATTACGGAGAGGGGGCGGGTTTATAGTGCGCTGTTCCGGGTGATGGGGAAGTTGTTCTTTCCTGCTGATAAGACGGCGCGGGAGTACTTGGAGGATTTGGAGAAGAGCTTTGGTGGAAGGGAGTGAGTGGGCTAGACGCTGCAAGGTTGCTTGGTTGGCAATTAGTCGTCTCTCAGCCGATTTACTTCAGCCAATGTGGTAGGAGGTGCGCCGGGACGACTCTGTAGGAGAAGTATGCCGTTGCGAAGTGTCCGAGGACTTGTTTTGGTAGGAAATGCAGTGCGCAATAGATTGGAGACGAGTTTCCCGGTGCTTAGATGCTGGTCTTTCGCTAAATCTTTGACGACGGCTTGTACATCATCGTCAATATTTAGGGTAGTGCGCATACGAATAGCGTAACCCTAGTCTGAGCCGTAGTTGATCTCGAGTTTCCTTACGTAGATCGAGGCGAAGGCTAGCACTGTGGCGGATACAGCGAAGATGCCGAAGACTGCCAGTGGGGCTGCAATGGGTGCGGCGGTTGTGGCCAGGATCTTGAGCGGCTCCGGGATGTCGGCGTTGAGCGGGGCGACTACCGGACAGAGGGCTTGCAAGTAATAAATGATGCTGAATTTCTTGAGCATGGTGGGGAGGAACCAATTGACGCCTTCCCAGAAGAGGATGACTGCTGCCGGGATCAGCGGGTTGCGCATTATGATGCCGGAGGCGAGGAAGATGCTGCCGTAACCTACGATGGCAAGTGCGGTTACGCTCAGATAGCTGAGGAGATGGCCCCAACCGGCGGTGTTCATGTATTCGGTTACTTCACGAGACGGGAAGGCGCTGAGCATCAGGAAGAACTGGAGAGCGGTGCTCGTGCCAAAGATGGCTATTGCTGCCACGATTCCGGCTAGATATTTGCCCACCATCAAGACTTCGCGGCGGACCGGAGCCAACAGGTAGTAGTGCAAGCTCTGGTCGAGTAGTTCGCCACGGAAGAGATTCATGAAGATGCCGACACAGCCGAAAAAGATGGCGAGCCGAAGGAAGAAGTATTGGAAAACTCCAGCGAACGCGAGGATGTTCTGGTTGAGGTCCGCCTGGTTCCTTGGGCTTTTGTTGGTGAGCAATCCTTCGGTGAAGCGGAGTTCCCAGGACTTGGCCCCGTCGTCGTAACGGATAAACTCTCTCTTGCGGCCGCGGGTGAAGCGGCTGTAGCCCACTTTGGCTTCTGAAAGAAGTTTTGCGGCATCATCGGCTTTCATGCCGATCTGGATTGAGCCGGCAATTGCGGTTGCATTGGGTGAGGCAACCTGGATCTGCTGCTGGGTTGCGCGGATGTTGTACATGCGGACTGCATTGATGCCAAAGAGCAGGGCAGGGAGGAAAGCAAGGGCATAGACCCAGAGCCCACGTTTGGCAAAGAGCGTCTTTTTCCATTCAAGGCCTGCGATGGCGA